>CAIWAJ010000441.1:0-1802 GCA_903910565.1 uncultured Rhodospirillales bacterium | reverse complement strand
GGCGAAGACGCATGCGAGCCTGTTTTCCCAATGAGCACGACCGCACGCAAGCTTGCGAACAAGCATTTCGTTCGCGCCGCCCTGGCATCCGTCGCCAATGCGAGCCCTGCCACCCTCCCCGCAGCGCTGGCGTCCGCTTACCATCCGCAGGCGGCCTGGCGCGGGTCACACCCGATGAACGAGATGACGGGCGTGACGGCGATTGCCGAGCGCGTCTGGCTGCCGTTGCTGACCAGTTTTCCGGACCTGGAGCGGCGGGAGACGATTCTGGTGGGCGGGGAATACGAGGGCGACGACCTGGTGGCGAGCGTGGGCCACTATGTCGGCACGTTCCAGCGCGATTGGCTCGGCATCCCCGCGACGTTCCGCACGGTCTATCTGCGCTTCGCCGAGGTGCATCGGGTGGTCGAGGGCAAGATCGCGCAGAGCACCGTGCTGATCGACGTGCTCGACGCGATCCGTCAGGCGGGGTTCTGGCCGGTGGCGCCGAGCCTGGGGGTGGAGGAGCAATGGCCGGCCCCGTTCACCTGCTCCGGCATCGTGCTGCACCAGACCGATCCGGCATTGGAGGCGGCGAACTGGGCGCAGACGCGCAAGATGCAACTGGCACTCGGCGATCATGGCGATGTCGCGCGCGATGGGCGCGACGCGCTGCTGATCCCGTCACAGCGCGAGGGCTGGCACCCCAAGATGATGTGGTACGGCCCCTGCGGCATCGGCACCGCCAGGGGGGTGGAGGGGTTCGTCGATCACCACCGGTTGCCGTTCCGCATCGCGTTCCAGAACATCAAGGGCTACCAGCACTATGTCCGCCTGGCCGACGGGGATATCACCGTGACCGGCGGTTGGCCGAGCGTGACCTGCGAACATCTCGGCGACGGTTTCATGGGCATTGGCGCGACCGGGCGCCCGGTGACGATGCGGGTGATGGATTTCTACCTGCACCACGAGGGCCTGATCCGCGAGAACTGGGTGCCGATCGATATCATCCACCTGTTGCTGCAGATGGGTGTCGACGTGCTGGGCCGGCTGCGGGCGATGCGGTGGCGGAGCGGGAGCTAGGCCAGCCGCGCCGAGCGAGCGGGAGCTACTCCGCGGCCTGCGCCAGGAAGGGCACCGGGGCGCTGGTCACCCGGCTCGGGCCTTCCGTCACCTCGTAGATTTGCGTTGTGAGGTTGGCGATGGTGGGGGTGGATTTGATGCGGGCGACGATGGGGCCGGCGAGGTAGGCCTCGGCATCGGCGCGGCTGGCGAAGCAGTAGAGGCCGCCGACCTTGGGGCCGCCGCCGGTGTTGAGCCAGATTTTCCACAGCAGGCCGGGCACTTGCAGGAAGGGCTGGGCGCGCTCCGGGTTGCCGTTCGCCGCATGCAGCTCGGGCGACATGTTGGTGTATTCGAAATTGACTTGCAGCATGACGGCCATGGGTGCGTCCTCCGATTTTGGCGCGAGGTTACACGGTTGCGGCGGAGCCGAACAGCACCGTGACCTGGCTCGACAGCACGCCGCCGTTGCCGTGGGCCAAGGCGACGTCACAGCCGGCCACTTGGCGGGCGCCGGCATCGCCGCGGACCTGGCGGATGGCCTCGATCAGCACGAGCAGGCCGTACATGCCGGGGTGGCAGTAGGAGAGGCCGCCGCCGGAGGTGTTGACGGGCAGGCGGCCGCCCGGGGCGATGGCGCCGCCGGCGATGAAGCTTCCCCCCTCCCCTTTCGCGCAGAAGCCGAGGTCTTCCAGGAAGAGGATCGTGTTGATGGTGAAGGCGTCATAGACCTGGGCGGTGTTGACGTCCTTCGCGGTGAG
>CAIWAJ010000440.1:0-3679 GCA_903910565.1 uncultured Rhodospirillales bacterium | reverse complement strand
GCCGATCCTCAAGGTCGCACTGGCCGCTCATGGCGCCAGGCACACCATCAAACCAGTTCTTGCACGGCAGAGCGCCGCAGCATAACGTCCAAACCAGCAGCGCTCGATCGGCCAATTTCAACAGAGATCGGGACATCCCCTGCCCTCTCGGCGCAGCGTGAATGTGGCGTGCAGCGGGCGGCCGGCATCTGAGCGCCCCAGCGCATGGAAGCGGGGCTCATCCCGGCTATGAACGCTGTCATCCAGGACCAGCAATGGGTCGTTGAAGAATAATTGCTCAGCCTCGGATTGATCGACGCCGTGCTTGGTTACGCTCTTGCGAGCGTTCCCCTTGTCCCAATCGAAGCCGACGATCTGCCTGAAGTCGAGCATTTTAGTATATTACCAGCATATACAAACTCTGCCACAAGAAAATGCAGGAGCGTGCGCCCCTGCATCGTCGGCATCAACCCGTGATCGCGTAAACCGAGTAGGACCCCTTCGCTCCCTCCTTGTTCGGCCCGATCATTCGGACCCGCTCCAGGGTGTCGATCTTGATGCCCTTCTTCTTGAGGCCGGCAAGGAAGCCGCGCACGGTGTGACTGGCCCAGGCCGTGGTCTCCATGATCTGGGCGATCGTCGCCCCTTCGGTGCGGCGGAGCAGGGTCAGCACCGCCTCTTGCTTGGTCCCCTCGCGCGGCTTGCGCGGCGTGCCGGCGCTTCGGGGGGGCGGCGGCTGTCGGGGCGCAATTGCCGATCTTTGAAGGCGGATCATGTCCGCGGGTGCGGGCGAGCCGAAGCAAGACCTGCGCCAAGGCCGCTAAGGGCTATGCCTTCGTGCCGGATGTCTGGCTGGCGTAAATCGGTTCCCGGCCGCTGCTGGCGTCATTCCAGTAGCGGCCAATTCCGGCAATCCGCACTTCGAGCACCGCGCCGGTGCGGGCGCTGATAATCGCATCGCCATCGGTCCATTGCAGCCCGTCTTCGGCTGCGTGCCAGCCATTGCCGGCTTCGGGCGTGATCGTTTCGCCATCGAGGATCAGGCTGGTGACCGCAACCCCCAACCGTCGGCGGTCATCGCTGGTGGGTAGGATTTCGGCTGGCGCGAAATCGCGCGATACCAGGCGCAACACGGCGAAATGTTCCGGCAGCACGAAGCCGATTTCGTCACCGATCCAGTCCGGCCGGATAACGCGGCCATCGGCCAGCAGGTGCAAATCGGGATCATCGCTCATGGCATGGCCAAGCATGGCCGCACGTTCGAGCAAATCTGCCCGCGCGACATGCACGGCCGGCCCGTCCACCGCGAGCGGCGCGCAGGCCTCGGCTTCCCAGGTTTTCAGGGCGAAGTCGGGGTGCATCATCACCGCTCCGCCGCCATTGGCGAAGGCGCCGCGATTGCCGGTGTCGAGGAAGCTTTCCGCCGGCAGGCCCTCGGCCAACAGGATCGCGTGGGCCGCGAGTTCAACGTGGAAATAGGTAACTGTGTCGCGCGGTTCCTGGATGATGGTGGCACCGTTGATGAGGTAGCGGATCGGGATCAGGACACCATCGCGGAACACCGCATGGTCAGGGCTGAGCCACACATCGCGGCTCGGCTGGTTCGGCGCGAAGGCATGCGGCGCGATGCGGACCGGGTTGACGTCCCATGGGCGCGGATGCTGGGCGCAGGCGACGCGACGATGGCCGATCCAGACGATCGGGCTGGTGCCGGTTGCAGTGATGGCGCGATCGCCTTCTACCAGCGTTTCGACGGTGATCTCGCCACGTGTGGTGCGGATCCGGGTCCCCGCGGCAAAGCACGGCGCGGAACCGACCGGCAGCGTGTAGTTAAACATGCGCGCGGCCGTGGCGGTATTGCCGGCGACGTCAGTGCCGGTCGCGGTAATCGTATGGATCCCGGCGCTGAGGGTGCCCGGATTGAAGCTCCACGCACCCGCCGCGTCGGCAGTCGTGCTGCCCAGCGCCGTGCTACCTTCGGTTAGCGCCAGGACCATGTTCGGCGCGGTGATGCCGGTGAGCAAGGACGTGTCGGTGTTCAGGGTAATCTCGAACACCATGCCTACGCTGGAAGTCCCACCCTGGTAGGTCGTGCCGAACAGGTTGCCATTGGCATCGGCGATCAAGCTGCCTTCGGGCAGCGAGCCATTGGTGTTGTTAAAACTGACCAACACGGTCGACGTGCTGGCGTAGCTACTGCCGGTCTTGACGATCTCGAAGACCGTGCCTTGGTCGAAAGTCCCACCCATGTTGGTCGTGCCGAACAGGTTGCCATTGGCATCGGCGATCAAGCTGCCCCGGGGATAGGCGCCATTGGTGGAGTTAAAACTGACCAACACGGTCGGCGTGCTGGCGTAGCCACCGACAGTCTTGACGATCTCGAACACCGTGCCCAAGCCGTCAACACCCCCAATGAGGGTCGTGCCGAACAGGTTGCCATTGGCATCGGCGATCAAGCTGCCCTGGGGGGAACTGCCATTGGTGTGGTTAAAACTGACCAGGGTTGCGACAATAACCGGCAAATCCGCTGATACCAGTTGGACGCTGATCGCCGTCGAGGTGAGATAGGTAACGTCCAGCGTCGCCGTGGGGAGCGTGGCGTCGCCAGTCGCGGTGGCGACAAAGCTGTGGGCGCCTTGCACCAGGCCGGTCGGGGTATAGGTCCACACACCTTGGGCGTTGGTGGTGACCGTGGCCAGCACGGTCGTGCCCTCGGTGACCTTCACTGCCGCCCCCGCCACCACGATCGTGCCGGCCAGCACGGTGCCGGTCATCGCGAGCGTGTTGGTGATGCCGTCAGTGGAAGAGGCCCCGGTATCCGTCACCAAAGCGTTGGTGATGGTGAGCGGGGTGGCGGTCACCAGGCTGCCGTTTGCGCCATCATTGGTGACCGTGAAAGCGATGTTGCGAGGCGTGGCGAGGGTAATTTTTTCGCTGTTGCTGCCGGCGGTGACGGTCAGCAGCGTGCCGGCACTGAGCACCGCCGTCGCACCGCTGGCAAAGACCAGGCCGCGCAAGTCAATGCTGTCCCCGAAGCCGAAATTGGCCACCGTGCTGGCAAAGCTGTTGGTGGTCCCGGTCAAGCCCGCATCCACCCGCAAGGTGGATGCGCCGGTGAAGCTGATGGCCCCGGTGCCAACCGAAGCCCCGGCGGCGATTTCCAATGTGCCGGCCTGTAAACTGGTGCCGCCGGAATAAGTGTTGGCCGCCGTCAGCTTCAGCGTGCCGGCGCCATCGACCACGATCGTCGCCCAGCCGCCACTCCCGGCCTGGTCCGCGATAACCCCCGAAATCGTTTCGGTGCCGCCCGCGCTGGGGGCAAAGGTAACGCTGTTGACGCCTTGAATGAAAATACCGGACCCCAGGCCGGCGCCGGCTGTGCCGCCAGTGCCGCCGGTTGCGGTGCCAAGGCCGAGGCTGGAGGTGCCAGCAATGGTGATGCCCGCACCTTCCTGGACAAACACATCCGCGCCCGCGCCCAGGCCGCCGCCGCCAGTGCCGACGCCGGAGACCAAAAAACCGGTCCAAACCGCCGCCCCGCCGTTACCGGCGCCGAAGCCGCCAGTGCCGCCAGCACCAAAGACGACCCCATTGAAGCCACCGCCACCGCCACCGCCGAAGCTACCATTGCCGCCGCTGGTGTTGCCCAGGAATGCGCTGCTGCCGCCGATGCCGCCGCTGCCAAAGCCATTGAGGCTGG
>CAIWAJ010000439.1:0-8546 GCA_903910565.1 uncultured Rhodospirillales bacterium | reverse complement strand
CACCAGCGCTACGACATGGAGACCCTGCGCAAGACCACCCCGGCGGACGGTCTGATCGCCGGCATGTGCACCATCAACGCAGACCTTTTCGGCGAGGAACGCGCCCGCGTCGCGCTGGTGCATTACGACTACACGGTGCTGGCGGGCACCCAGGGCGGCCGCAACCACTACAAGCAGGACCGCATGTATGAGCTGGCGCACCGCTTCCGCCTGCCGCTGGTGCTGTTCGGCGAGGGCGGCGGCGGGCGGCCGGGCGATGACAATAACGGCCCGCGCGTGGCGATGGACACCCACACCTTCACCACGCTCTCCCAGTTGTCCGGCCTGGTGCCGATGGTCGCGGTGGTGAATGGCCGCTGCTTCGCGGGGAATACCGCGATGGTGGCCTGCTGCGACGTGATTATCGCAACCGAAGGCACCACACTCGCCATGGGCGGCCCGGCGATGATCGAAGGCGGCGGCCTCGGCGTTTACACGCCCGAGGAAGTCGGCCCGATGTCCTTCCAAGTGCCCAATGGGGTGGTGGACATCCTGGTGAAGGACGAGAAGGAGGCGGTTCAGGTCGCCAAGAAATACCTCTCTTACTTCCAGGGCCCGGTGGACAAGTGGGAGGCCAATGACCAGCGCATGCTGCGACATGCCGTGCCCGAGAACCGGCTGCGGCTCTACGACATGCGCGAAATCCTGCACACCATCGCCGACAAGGACTCGGTGCTGGAACTGCGGGAGAAATTCGGCATCGGCATCATCACCGCGTTCATCCGCATCGAGGGCAAGCCGATGGGGGTGATCGCCAACAACCCGCATCACCTCGCCGGCGCGATCGACTCCGACGGCGCCGACAAGGCCGCCCGCTTCCTGCAACTCTGCGACGCCTTCGATATCCCGGTGCTGAGCCTGATGGATTGCCCGGGCATCATGGTGGGGCCGGATGCCGAGCGCACCGCGCTGGTACGCCACAGCGTGCGGCTGTTCAACGTGGGCGCCAACCTTACCGTACCGCTGTTCTGCGTCATCGTGCGCAAGGCGTATGGGCTGGGCGGCCAGGCGATGTGCGGCGCTTCCACGTTGATCGGCTTCTTCACCGTGGCGTGGCCGACGGCGGAGTTCGCGGGGATGAACATCGAGGGCTCGGTGAAGCTGGGCTACCGCAATGAGCTGGCAGCAATTGCCGACCCGGAGGAACGCCGGGCCGAGTTCGATCGCCGGGTGTCCCGCGCCTATGAGAGCGCACGGGCCGTCAACGCCGTGGTCGGCGGCGGGTTGGATGATGTGATCGACCCCGCGGCGACGCGGGGGTGGATCGCGCGGGGGCTGAAGCGGGTGCCGCCGGTGGCGCCGCGGACGGGGAAGAAGTATCCTTATGTGGATACTTGGTGAAATCCGAAGGAAGTAAGTGCAAATTTTTGTTCACAAAAAGCCACGCTTCCGTTCTTGCATCCGATTGCTCCGGCGCCGCCGCCTTGCTGCCAGGCCGGATCGCGCGCTACGGTCACGGCAAGAACAAGGGAGCCTGCATCATGCCGGACGGAAATGCCGTGACCGAGGACGCTCTTGCCACCACGATGTTCGCCCCGGGTCGCCGGGCTGTGCTGCGCTTCGCCATCGCCGGCGCTTCGCTGGCCTCCGCCCCCTTCGCCATGGCGCAGACGCCCAAGCGCGGCGGGCGGCTTACCATCGGCGCCGATGCCGACCCGATCGGGCTTGATCCGGTGACGCTGACCGCCTTCTCCTCCTATGATTTCACCGCGCTGCTCTATTCCGGCCTGCTGCGATGGAACGCGGAGATGAAGGTGGAGCCCGATCTGGCGACCGGGTTCGACCAGCCCGACGCGACCACCTATGTGTTCCATCTCCGCCGCGGCGTGAAGTTCCATAACGGGCAGCCGCTCGAGGCAGAAGACGTGGTGCACAGCTTCGCGCGCATCCGCGATCCCGCCAGTGCTAGCCCGAGCGCGCCGATTTTCTCCTCCATCAAGTCGGTCGCCGCGGTGGACCCGCTGACGGTACGGTTTGAGCTGACGGCGCCGAGCGCGACCTTCCTCAGCTATCTCGCGACCAACC
This sequence comes from uncultured Rhodospirillales bacterium, assembly GCA_903910565.1. Lineage (GTDB taxonomy): Bacteria > Pseudomonadota > Alphaproteobacteria > Acetobacterales > Acetobacteraceae > CAIYPH01. The sequence goes on along the minus strand of CAIWAJ010000439.1, from coordinate 6,482 downwards.
CCAACGGCGTCATCGTGCCACGCGGGGTGGAGGGGCTGGCGAACAAGCCGGTGGGCACCGGGCCGTTCGTGTTCGACAGCTACCAGCCCAACCAGCAATTCACTCTCAAGGCCAACCCCGACTACTACGAGCTTGGCCAGCCCTACCTCGCCGAAGTCGTCTTCCGCTTCTTCAAGGACCAGGCCTCCATCACCTCGGCGCTGCGCTCCAAGGCGATCGACATGACCTGGTTCAAGGACCCCAAGGTCTCCGCCCAGATTGTCCGCACCTCGCCTGACCTGGTTTCGGCACCCGGCAAGACCACCCGCACCTTCCCGGTGTGGATGAACCTCAAGGCCGCCCCTCTGAATGACGTGCGGATCCGCCGCGCCATCAGCCTCGCCACCGATCGCAAGGCGTGCCTGGAAACCGTGCTCGGCGGCTCCGGCAAGGTCGCGGCCATGGTACCGGAAAGCCATGTCGGCGGGTATGACGGCGTCGGTGAGATGCCCTACTACAAGACCGATATCGCCGCGGCGAAAAAGCTGCTGGCCGAGGCCGGCCACCCCAACGGTATCGATCTCGGCGACTACATCTGCGTCGCCGCCAACCCGCTCGACGTGGCCTGCGCGCAGATCCTGCAGCAGCAATGGGCCGAGGCCGGCATCAAGGTCGCCATCAAGCCGATGGAAACCGCGCCGCTGATCGGCATGTGGCTGAAGGGGGAATTCCCCACCCTGCTGTCGATCGCGCTGAGCTGGAGCCCCGACCCGGACGCCATCGTCTCGCGCATCATCTCCACCAGCCCCTCCGGCAAGGCACTGGGGATGGCCGATACCGATTTGGACGCAATGATTGTCGGCGCCCGCTCCATCCTTGATCGCGACAAGCGGGCGGCCGCCTACATGGCGATCCAGAAGCGGATCAACGACCAGGCCTATGTGCTCGACATCTACCAATATCCCCTGCGCTGGGAGGCGTGGTGGAACTACGCCCAGGGTTACGTGCCGCTCTCCGCCAATATCCGCAGCTTCGTGCGCACCACCTGGATCGACAAGTAGGGCCGAAGGCGGCGGAGGCGCGGCATGGTTCGCATGGTCGCGCTGCGCCTGGGCTTGATGCTGCCGATCCTGCTCGGCGTGTCGATCATCGCCTTCGTGCTGATGCGCGCTTTGCCCGGCGATTTCGCCCAGGCCTCGGCAGGCACCAGCACCATCTCGGCTGAGGCGCTCGACACCATCCGCCGCAATCTCGGCCTCGATCTGCCGGTGTGGCAGCAATATCTGCGCTGGCTGTTGGCCGCGCTCGGCGGCGATCTCGGCACGTCCTTCACCCTGCGCAAACCGGTGCTGGCCGAGCTGCTGCCCCGGCTCGCCGTCACCGGCGAGCTCACCTCGATCGCCGGGCTGATGGCGATGCTGCTGGGCGTGACCACCGGCCTCGCCTCGGCGCGGCTGCGCGGCGCGGTGGACTGGCTGGTGCGCGGCTGGAACAGCCTGCTGCTGGCGGTGCCGAATTTCGTCATCGCCACGCTCATCGTGCTGCTGTTCGGGCTGTATTTCCCTTCCGTCGGTATTTTCAACTACGTGCCCTTCGCCGCCGACCCGCTCGGCAATGTCACGAGCCTGCTGCTCCCCGCCGTGTCCCTGGCGCTGACCGTCTCGGTGACGATTTCTGAGAACACCCGCGCCGCGGTGCTTGAGGTCGCCAGCCAGGACTACGTGATGGTCGCCAAGGCCAAGGGGCTGCGGCGACGCACCATCCTCGCGCAATATCTGGTGCGCAATGCGTTGACCCCAGTGATCACCGTCACCGGCCTGCAACTCGCCGCCCTGCTCGGCGGCTCCATCCTGATCGAGACCATCTTCACCATTCCCGGGATGGGCCAGTTCCTGTTCGATTCCATCGCCAGCCGCGACTACCCCTCGATCCAGGCGATCGTGCTGCTGGCGGCGACGATCGTGCTGCTGATGAACGTGATCGTCGATATCGCCTATGCGCGCGTGGATGCGAGGGTGCGCTATGAGTGAGGCGCGGCGCGGCCGGGCGTTGCTGGTGATCGGGCTGGCGATGCTGGCCCTGCTGGTGCTGCTGATGCTGGTCGGCCCGCTGATCGCCCCCTACAGCGCGGCGAAAACCTCGCCCGCCTCGCTCGCCGGGCCGAGTGCCGAGCATTGGCTGGGCACCGACTCCATCGGGAGGGACGTGCTGAGCCGGCTGATCGTCGGCGGTCGCGGCACCCTCATCATCACCTTCACCGCCGTCGCCGCCTCCCTGGCCGCCGGGCTCGTGCTCGGCCTGGCGTCGGGCTACATCGGCGGGCGGACCGACCTCGTGATCATGCGGCTGCTCGACGTGATTTTCGCCTTCCCGGTCTTCCTGCTCGCCATCGCCGTGGTGGCCGCACTGGGGCCGACACTGCGCAACCTCATCCTCACCATCGCCATCGTCTACACCCCTACCCTGGCCCGCGTGGTGCGCGGCCCGGTGCTGAGCGTGAAGCGGTGGGACCATGTCGAGGCCGCCCGCAGCGTCGGGATCGGCGAGTTCACCATAGCGGTGCGCCACGTCCTGCCGCTGGTGATCTCGCCTGTTCTGGTGCAGACCAGCCTGACGCTGGCCAACACCATCTTCACCGTCACCGCCCTCTCCTTCCTCGGCCTCGGCCCGCCACCGCCGGACCCCAACTGGGGCAGCATGCTGGCCGAGGCGCGGCAATTCATGGAGCTCGCCCCGCTGACCGTGATCGGCCCGGCGGCCGCCATCGTATTCGCCTCCCTCACCTTCGTCGTGCTCGCCAATGGACTACGCGACGTGCTGGACGTGGCCGGACGATGACTACGCCCCTGCTCGAGGTGCGCCGCCTCACCGCCGATTTCCCGCGCAGCGACCGGCCGGGCCGCGTGGTGGACGGGATCTCCTTCCACATCGATCCCGGCGAGGCGGTCGGCTTCGTCGGTGAATCCGGCTCCGGCAAATCCGTCACCGCGCGGGCGGTGATGCGCCTGGCCCCCGAGGGGTCGGCGGTCATCTGGGGCGGCGAAATCCGCTTCCGCGGGCAGGATCTGCTGGCGCTCGACGTGGCAGCGATGGGCGACATCAACGGCCGCCACATCGCCATGGTGTTCCAGGACCCGATGTCCTCGCTCAACCCAGTGATGTCCGTCGGTGCGCAAATCGACGACATCCTGCTGCGCCACACCAGCCTCTCCCGCCGCGCCGCCCGCCGGCGCAGCATCGAGTTGCTGGACCTCGTGGGCATCCGCGAGCCGGCGCTGCGGGCCGACGATCACCCCCACCAGTTCTCCGGCGGCATGCGCCAGCGCGTGCTGATCGCCATCGCCGTCTCCTGCCAGCCGGCTTTGCTGATCGCCGACGAGCCGACCACCGCGCTCGACGTCACCGTGCAGGCGCAGATCCTGCGCCTGCTGCTCCGCCTGCAACGCGATCTCGGCATGGCGCTGATGCTGATCAGCCACGATTTCGGCGTCATCGCCGGCATGGTTGAGCGGGTCTATGTGATGCACGGCGGCGCCATCGTCGAGACCGGGCAGACCGACGCCCTGTTCGCCACCCCCCGCCACCACTATACGCGCGCCCTCCTCGCCGCGGTGCCCCGCCTCGATGGCGGCCGATGAGCGCGCCCTTGCTGAGCGTGCGCGATCTTCGCGTCACCTTCCCCGCACGCCGCGGGGGAAAGCCGGTACGGGCGGTGGATGGCGTCTCGTTCGACGTCGCCGCCGGTGAGACCCTGGGCCTGGTCGGCGAGTCCGGCTCGGGCAAGACCACGACGGGGCGGGCCATTCTGCAATTGCAGCCGGCGGATGGCGGCTCGGTGGAGCTGCTGGGGCGCGAACTCGTCGGCATGGCGCCGCGCCCGCTGCGCGCGATGCGGCGGCACATGCAGCTCGTGCAGCAGAACCCCTATTCGAGCCTGCATCCCCGCATGACCGTCGCCCGCATCCTCGCCGAACCCCTGCGCGTCCACGCCACGGTGGCGCCAGGCGACATCGCGGCGCGCGTCGCGGAATTGATGATGCTCGTCGGCCTGGACCCCGCGATGGTCGGCCGCTACCCCCATGAGTTCTCCGGCGGCCAACGCCAGCGCATCGTCATCGCCCGCGCATTGGCGGTGAACCCGGATTTCGTGATCTGCGACGAACCGGTCTCGGCGCTGGATGTGCGAACCCAGGCGCAGATCGTCGAACTGCTGCACGACCTCCAGCACCGGCTCGGGCTGTCCTATCTGTTCATCGCGCATGACCTCGCGGTGGTCCGTGCCGTGGCACATCGCGTGGCGGTGATGTTCGGCGGCAGGATCGTCGAGCTTGGCCCGGTGGAGCAGGTCTACGCGCACCCGGCGCATCCCTATACGCGCAGCCTGCTCGACGCCGTCCCGCTGCCCGACCCCGCGCGTCAACGCGCGCGGCTGCTGGAGGCCCATCCGGAGGCGGATTTCCGGGCCGGCGATGCGGGAGAGGCCGCGGCGGGGCTGGAGGAGGTGGCGGCGGGGCATTTCGTGTCCCGGCGGTTTTGGCCGGCGGCGGGGTGAGCGGAGGAAGGGAGGCAAGCGGTTCTTTTTTGAAAAAAAGAACCAAAAAACTTTTATCCATTGGCGTTGCCCTCGCCGCAGAGACTCTGCACCAAACGGACAGAAAGTTTTTTGCTCCTTTTTTTCAAAAAAGGAGCGCTTCCTTCGTAGCTCCCCTGCTCGCCACCCCGCTAGACAGCTGCCCGCGATCCATACCACTCTACTCCCAGATGGCATGGCGGGGGACCTGGCATGGGGTTTGTCGGTGGTGTTGACGGGACCGCGCCTGGCGCGCTGAGCTGCCGCAACCTGCGCAAGACCTTCGGCGGAACCGTGCGCGCGCTCGATGACGTCTCGGTCGACATCGCCGCCGGCGAGTTCTTCACCCTGCTCGGCCCCTCCGGCTGCGGCAAGACGACGCTGCTGCGCTGCATCGCCGGGTTCGAGCATCCGGATGCCGGCAGCATCCATCTTGGCGGCCAGCCACTCGACGGGTTGCCGCCACCGAAGCGCCCGGTCAACACGGTGTTCCAGAGCTACGCCGTCTTCCCGCACATGACGTTAGCGGAAAACGTCGCCTTCGCGCTCGAAATGCAGCGCCGCCCGAAAGCCGAGATCACCGCGCGGGTGGAGGAGATGCTGGCCCTGGTACGGCTGCAAGGGCTGGGCGGACGCAAGCCCTCGCAGCTCTCGGGCGGCCAGCAACAGCGCGTCGCGCTCGCCCGCGCGCTGGCGGCAACGCCGAAGCTGCTGCTGCTCGATGAGCCCCTGAGTGCGCTCGACCTGAAGCTGCGCACCGAGATGCGGCTGGAACTGAAGCGGCTCCAGGCCGAAACCGGCATCACCTTCGTCTTCGTCACCCATGACCAGCACGAGGCGCTGACAATGTCCGACCGTATCGCGGTGATGCGCGACGGCAAGGTTTTGCAGGTCGGCACCCCCGCGGAGATCTATGAGCGGCCGGCGCTGCGCTTCGTGGCCGACTTCATCGGCGAGGCCAATCTGATCACTGCCACCCGCCTCGCGCCGGGGCGGTTCCTGCTTTCCGGCGGCGCCGAGCTGACCGCCGCGGACGACACCGGGCCGAAGGGTCCGGTCACGCTGGTGCTGCGGCCGGAGCGGGCGCGGCTTGTGGCGCCGGACGACACCGATGGCCAGTCGCTCACCGGCACAGTGGACCAGGTGGTCTATGACGGCGCGGACACCACCTACCACCTCGCCCTCGCCGGAGGAGGCGGATTGCGCCTGCGCGAGCCGAGCCATGGCGTGCGGGCGCCGGCGCGGGTCGGCGAAGCGGTGCGCGTACGGGTGGACCCCGCTTCGCTGCGCGCCGTGCCCGATTGATGCGCGGCCGTGCCCTCCTGCTGGCACCGTCAGGCCTGCTCATCGGGGCGGTGCTGGTGCTGCCGCTGGTCATGCTGCTGGTGATCTCGCTCATGCAGCGCAACCCCAATGGCGGCATCGTCTGGGGCAGCTTCACCGCCGACGCCTATGTCTCCTTCCTATGGGAGCGCGGCTTCAGCGGCGAGCGCGAGTTGAACTGGGACTATGTGGCGATTTTCCTCCGCAGCCTCGGCCTCGCTGGCAGCGCGACGGTGACGAGTTTCGTCATCGCCCTGCCCACCGCGCTCTGGATGGCCTTCCAGCCCCCGAAGCGCCGGCTGCTGCTGGTGTTCCTGGTGACGCTGCCGTTCTGGACCAACCTGCTGGTGCGCAACTACGCCTGGATGCTGCTGCTGCGGGTGGATGGGCTGTTCGAGCAGATCCTGCACGCCACCGGCCTGCTCACCGGCCGCCTCGGCATCCTCTATACCCCCACCGCGACGGCGATCGGCCTCACCTACTCCTTCCTGCCCTTCATGCTGCTGCCGATCTACCTCAGCATCGAGAAGATCGACCGCCGGCTGCTCGAGGCGGCGTTTGACCTCGGGGCGGATCGCTGGCGGGTGCTGACGCGGGTGATCCTGCCGCT
>CAIWAJ010000438.1:0-3738 GCA_903910565.1 uncultured Rhodospirillales bacterium | reverse complement strand
TTGAAGCGGTCGCGGAAGGTCGCCACCACGTCATCCGCCTCGCCGTGGCGCAGCAGGCCGTGATCGACGAAAATGCAGGTGAGCTGGTCGCCGATCGCCTCATGGATCAGCACCGCGGCAACCGACGAGTCGACCCCGCCGGAGAGCCCGCAAATCACCCGCCCGGAGCCGACCTGGGCGTGGATCTTGGCGATCTCGGCGGCGCGGAACCCCCCCATCGTCCAATCGCCGCGGCAGCCCGCGACGTCGCGCACGAAATTGCTGATGAGCTGGGCGCCGTGCGGCGTGTGCACCACCTCCGGGTGGAACATCAGCCCGTAGAAGCGGCGTTCGTCATCGGCAAACGCCGCGAAGGGCGCACCCTCGGAGGTGCCCACCACGCGGAAGCCGGGCGGCAGGCTGGTCACGCGGTCGCCATGGCTCATCCACACCTGCTCGCGCGCGCCCGGCGCCCACACGCCGTGGAACAGCGCGCAGGGCTCCAGCACGTCCACGAAGGCGCGGCCGAATTCGCGGTGGTCGGAAGCGGATACGCTGCCGCCGAGCTGCTCGCACATCGTCATCTGCCCGTAGCAGATGCCAAGCACCGGCACCCCCTGCTCGAACACCATCTGCGGCGCGCGTGGCGAATTGCCGTCGGGCACGCTAGCCGGGCCGCCGGAGAGGATGATGGCGCGCGGCGCGAAGGCGGCGATGCGGGCGGGATCGGCGTTGAACGGCCAGATTTCGCAGTAGACGCCGCATTCACGCACGCGGCGCGCGATGAGCTGCGTCACCTGGCTGCCAAAATCGAGAATGAGAACGCGATCGGCTGAGGATAAGGACTCGGTCATCGCTGGGGCACCCTGTCTGTCACAGTGCGCGCCCTTGCAGCACGCAAGCCATGGCCATGCAAGCAGCGAATGCGCAGGTCAGGCTGCCGCCTGACCGTCGAGGTAGGCCAGCAGCACAGTCTGGAACGGCGCGAGGCTCTTATAGCCGCGCACATCGTCCGGCAAAGCGCGGATGGCGGCGGCGAAGTTCGCGGCCACCTGCTTGTCCGCGGCAATCCGCGCCATCGGGTAGATATGCACGCCGATCCCGAACGCCACCGCGCCGCTCTTGGGCAGCAGGCTCAGCGTCTGGCGCTCCACCCGCAGATACAGCGTCTCGCCGGCATTCTCGACCGTCACATTGGGGTTCAGCTCGCGCCGGAAGTGCAGGCCGCCGGGCTGGAACAGGTTGGGGTCGTCATTGGCGGTCCAGTTCACCCGCTCCACCATGCGCCCCTCCTTCAGCGTGCTGATCAGCCGGTCCACCGGTCGGGCCAGGCGCTCGGCATATTGCGGCACCGGGCCGTGGATCTCGGCGAGGGGGTGGCCAAGCTTCTCGTGCAGCCGCCAGCGCGTGGGGAAGCACAGCACGGCGGCGGTGAGGATCGGCCCGGCTTCGGACATCCGCAGCAGGCAGAAATCCTCCTGCACCAGCAGCCCGGCGATCTCCAACGGATCGCGCTCGGGCCGCTCGACGTTCCAGCTCTCGCCGGTCAGCCGGTTGTGCAGCATGGCGCCCTCGCGGGCGAACCACTCTGGATGGCGTCGCGGCAGTAACTCCGCCACCACCTCCAGCATCTCCGCCCGCGCCACCTCGCTGCCAGCCTCGGCGCCGAACACCTCATCCCGCCGCGTCGCCAGCAAATGCCGCCGCTCCGCCATTTCCGCCGGGTAGCGCTCGTCGATCTGCACGATTTCATCGGGATGGCGCGCGATCAGCCCCATCTGCATCCGGTAGGGGCCGGGGTCGAAGGAGAGGTAGACCGGCTCGCGGGGCAGGACAAAGTCGAGCATCTCGGGTCTCCGGCTTCTGTCCCGCCATCTTGCCGTGGCTGCGCCAGAACGCAACCGCGACGTGCCGGCGGCGAACTGCGGGCGAAGCTTGGGACGACGACGGATTCCGCTTGACGTCGATGCAGGTGTTCTATATATGTTCTTACTCCTCAACCGGAGTAACGCAAACCTCATGCACCCACAGCCTGCCCCTCTCCCCGTGCTGCCCAACGGCATCACCGCCCTGCTCGGCGGCATGCTGGGGGCACTGCTGTACGCGCTGCTGGGGCGGTGGGAATGGGCTTGTCGCGAACCCGCCCAATGGGAAGGCACATGGCGGGCGGAAGGCGTGGCCGGCGCGTTGCACCGCGCATGGGCGGTGCAGGACGCGATCGCCCTGGTGGCGGAGCCCATTGTGGAGTGGGAATGCGTCCCGGCGCCATGGCGCGCGGGTCAATTACTGCCGATCCGCCATGCCCGCGCGCTCGGCCTGCCGCTGCCCTGCCGTCGCGCGCCACCGATCCTGCGTTTGCGGGGCCCGCCTTACCGCGCCGTCACGTTGGCAAATGAAAAACCGGCGCGGCCCGAGGGCCACGCGCGGGCGCTCGCGTATGCCCATTTCGGCGCGTCCATGGTCGATAAGAGGCAATTTCACCCACGTATCGGCGTCGGTGCCAGCTTGGGTGACGGCGAGGCCTAAATCACCCGTTCCAGCACGGCGGCGAAAAACCCATCAGTGCCATGGCTGCGCGGTGTCAGCGCGAGATAAGGGCCAGGGCAGGGCAGGGGGGAGGGCAGACCCCAAGCCTCCGCGAGCGGCATCAACCGGAAGGCGGGGTTAGCGGCGAGGAAGCGCTCCACCTGCGCCTCGTTCTCGTCGAGCAGCAGGGAGCAGGTGGCGTAGACGAGGCGGCCGCCTTTTTTCACCAGGCGGGCGGCCTGGCCCAGGATGGCTTCCTGCTTCACCACCAGCTCCGCGAGGTCGATCGGGCGGAGGCGCTGGCGGGCGTCGGGGTTGCGGCGCCAGGTGCCGGTGCCGGTGCAGGGCGCGTCGACCAGCACACGGTCGAAGGTGCCGGCGCGGCGCTTGATCCATTTGTCGCCGGCTTCCGGGATATGCCGCTCGACATTGTGGACACCGGCGCGGCGCAGCCGCTTCACCGCGCCTTCGAGGCGCGGCGCCGAGACGTCGGAGGCGACGATGTGGCCGCGGTTCTCCATGGTCATCGCCAGCGCCAGCGTCTTGCCGCCGGCCCCGGCGCACCAGTCGGCCACCCGCATCTCGGGCGCGGCGCCGACCACGGCGGCGATCAGCTGGCTGCCTTCGTCCTGGATTTCCACCAGCCCGTCCTGGAACGGCTGCAGCCCCACCACCGGCTGGCGGCTGGGCACGCGCAGGCCCCAGGGGGAGAGCTCGGTCAGCTCGGCGGCAAGCCCGGCGGCGGCGAGCGCGGCCAGGGCGCCCTCGCGGTCGGTCTTGAGCAGGTTGACGCGCAGATCGACCGGCGCCGGCAGGTCCATCGCCGCCATCTCGGCCTCGAGCGCGCTGCCGAAGCGGGCTTCGAGATGCGGCAGGATCCAGTCCGGCGCCTCGATGCGCACGGCGGTGGGCATCTCGGGATGGCTCAGCGTGTGGCCGGAGAGGGCGGCGAGCACCGGCTTCTCGGCCGGCGTGACTTTCTCCGGCGCGAACTGGCCGCCGGAATAGGTCTGGTTCACCCCGTCGGCGGTCCAGCCTTCCAGCATCAATGAGGCGGCGACCAGCATACGCGGCGAGGTACGGCCCTTGCAGCGTTCCAGCCACCAGGTGAGCCGTCGCCGCGCGCGGATGACCGACCACGTGCGGTCGGACACGGCGCGGCGGTCACCGGAGCCGATGTAGCGGCGCTCGCGGAAGAAGGCGTTGGCCACCGCGTCGGCCGGCTTGCGGGGT
>CAIWAJ010000437.1:0-3066 GCA_903910565.1 uncultured Rhodospirillales bacterium | reverse complement strand
GATCATCGTGCCGAGCCAGGACATCGTCCTTGGCATCTACTACCTTTCGCTAGAGACGCCGGAGTTCCGCGCCACCGATGACGCGACGGCTCCCGCCTTCGCCAATCTCGGCGACATCGAGCACGCGATCTTTGCCAAGCGGATCACGCTGCACGACAAGATCCGCAGCCGCTACGAGACGGTTGACGCCGCGGGGAATCGCATCACCGAGCGGGTGATCACCACCGCCGGCCGCATGCTGATCTCGCAGGTGCTGCCGCGCAGCGTGCTGATTCCGTTCTCGCTGATCAACCGCCAGCTGACCAAGAAGAACGTCTCGGACGTGATCGACGCGGTTTACCGTCACTGCGGCCAGAAGGAGTGCGTGATCTTCGCCGATCGCCTGATGGGCCTCGGCTTCGCACACGCCGCGAAGGCCGGTATCTCCTTCGGCAAGGACGACATGATCATCCCGCTGGAGAAGCAGGACATGATCCTGAAGACCCAAGGCGAAGTGAAGGAGTTCGAGCAGCAGTATCAGGACGGCCTGATCACCGCCGGCGAGCGCTACAACAAGGTGGTTGACGCTTGGTCGCGCTGCACCGACGTCGTCGCGACCGCAATGATGAAGGAGATCTCCAAGCAGGAGGTCGGCCGCCAGACCAACTCGGTGTGGATGATGAGCCACTCCGGTGCCCGTGGATCGCCGGCCCAGATGCGCCAGCTCGCCGGTATGCGCGGCCTGATGGCCAAGCCGTCGGGCGAGATCATCGAGCAGCCGATCATCGCGAACTTCAAGGAAGGCCTCTCGGTTCTCGAATACTTCAACTCGACCCACGGTGCCCGTAAGGGTCTCGCGGACACCGCGCTGAAGACCGCGAACTCCGGCTACCTCACCCGCCGCCTGGTGGACGTGGCACAGGATTGCATCATCGTCGAGAATGACTGCGGAACTGAGCGTGGCCTGACCGTCAAGCCGGTGATGGACGGTGGCGAGGTGGTCTCCTCCCTTTCCGAGCGCATCCTGGGCCGAACCACGGCCGAGGATATCATCGATCCGCTGACCAACGCGGTCCTGGTACCGCGCAACACGCTGATCGAGGAAAGCGAGGCCGAACTGGCCGAGAAGGCCGGCGTCGAGGCGGTGCTGATCCGCTCCGTGCTAACCTGCGAGGCTAAGGTCGGCGTCTGCGGTCATTGCTATGGGCGCGATCTCGCGCGCGGCACGCCGGTCAACGTCGGTGAGGCCGTCGGCGTTATCGCCGCACAGTCGATCGGTGAGCCGGGCACCCAGTTGACCATGCGCACCTTCCACATCGGTGGTGCCGCCCAGCGGGGTGCCGAGCAGTCGAGCGTGGAAGCGAGCCATGACGGCGTGATCGAGGTGAAGAACCGCAATGTGGTTATCAACTCGTCCAACGTGCCGGTGGTGATGAGCCGCAACTGCGAAATCGTGCTGTTGGACAAAGGCCGCGAGCGCGCCCGCTTCCGCGTGCCCTACGGCGCCCGGTTGCTGGTCGACGATGGTGCCACTGTCACACGAACGCAGAAGCTGGCGGAGTGGGACCCCTACACACTGCCAATCATCACCGAGCGGAATGGCCGGCTCGAATATCTTGACCTCATGGAGGGTGTTACCCTCGTTGAGCGGATGGACGAGGTGACCGGCCTGACCTCAAAGGTGGTGGTGGACTACAAGCAGAACGCGCGTGGCGTCGACCTGAGACCGCGCCTGCAGCTCAAGGACGCCAAGGGCGAAGTGATCAAACTACCGAACGGCAACGATGCCCGCTACTTCCTCTCCCCGGACTCGATCCTCTCGGTCGAGAACGGTGCCGAGGTTGCGGCCGGCGACGTGCTGGCTCGTATTCCGCGTGAAGGAAGCAAGACCCGCGACATCACCGGCGGTCTGCCGCGCGTGGCCGAGCTGTTCGAGGCCCGCCGGCCAAAGGATCATGCGATTATCGCGGAGATCGACGGGCGGGTGGAATTCGGCAAGGACTACAAGGCCAAGCGCCGCATCATCCTGAAGAACGACGAGACCCAGGAGGAGAGCGAATACCTCATCCCCAAGGGCAAGCACGTCTCGGTGCAGGAAGGTGACTTCGTGCGCCGTGGCGATCCGCTCGTCGATGGCCCGCGGGTGCCGCACGACATCCTCAAGGTGCTCGGCGTGCCGGCCTTGTCGGACTACCTGGTCAACGAAATCCAGGATGTCTACCGGCTGCAGGGCGTGAAGATCAACGACAAGCATATCGAGGTGATCGTCCGCCAGATGCTGCAGAAGGTCGAAATCACCGAGCCGGGGGATACCACTTTCCTGGCCGGCGAGCAGGTCGACCGCATGGAGTTCGCCATCGAGAACGGCAAGCGCCTCGCGGAGAACGAGCGCCCTGCGGTCGCCATGCCGGTGCTACAGGGCATCACCAAGGCGTCCCTGCAGACCCATAGCTTCATCTCCGCGGCATCCTTCCAGGAGACCACACGGGTGCTCACCGAGGCGGCCACGGCCGGCAAGGTGGATAACCTCATCGGGCTCAAGGAGAACGTCATCGTGGGCCGCCTGATCCCCGCCGGCACGGGTGCCGTCATGAACCGGCTGCGCGCGATCGCCGCCGGACGCGACGACGCCAAGGGCCTCACGACCAATACTCCCGCGATTCCCGGCACCGATATCGCCGCGGAGTAGCGGTCAAGCCCCCTAAGGGCGGGAAGGGCGGCGATCAGCGCATCGCCGCCCTTCTTGTTTTACGGGAGAATACTCCGCCTACCGCTTGACTCACCCTCACCCCCGCCGTAGGTTCCGCGCCCTCGGCCTACCCCTTCAGCTCTCTGGGGCGCCGTCGTTTGCAGCTACCATCGCCTTCGGCGCCGCCTCTTCGGAGGCCTAGGCCGCAGGCAGTGAAAAACCCCGCAGGGTGGCGGTTGCCATCCTTTGCGGGGATTGGTCTTGCAGACTGACGACGCTCAGGCGAAGGCGGTGTGGACGACGAGATTTGGACGCGTAGGACTACGCCAGACAGGATCGAAAGAGGCTCAATGCCGACCATCAATCAGCTGATCGCCAGCGGGCGCGAGCCCGCCGCG
>CAIWAJ010000436.1:0-3667 GCA_903910565.1 uncultured Rhodospirillales bacterium | reverse complement strand
TGAAAATCAGCAGCGTATTGGAGCGCGAAACCGAGCCGGTGATTTTGCGCAGCGCCTGGCTCATCAGCCGGGCGTGCAGGCCCATATGGCTGTCGCCCATCTCGCCTTCAAGCTCGGCGCGCGGCACCAGGGCGGCGACCGAGTCGACCACCAGCACGTCGATGGCACCGGAGCGTACCAGGGTATCGGCGATCTCGAGCGCCTGCTCGCCGGCATCGGGCTGGGAAATCAGCAAGTTGTCGACATCGACGCCGAGCTTGCGGGCATAGATCGGGTCGAGCGCGTGCTCGGCATCGATGAACGCGCAGGTGCCGCCGAGCTTCTGGGCCTCGGCGATGGCGTGGAGCGCCACGGTGGTCTTGCCCGAGCTTTCAGGCCCGTAGATCTCGATGATGCGGCCTTTGGGGAAGCCGCCGATGCCGAGCGCGAGGTCCAGCCCTAGGGAACCGGAGGAAATGACGTCCACTCCTTCATCGCCTGGTCTGGCGCCCATGCGCATGATGGACCCCTTACCGAAGGCGCGCTCGATTTGTGCCATCGCGGCGTCGAGGGCCTTGTTCTCTGCAACCTTGGGCTTTTGCATCGGGATCCCGTCTCCTGGGTCTAGGCGTGTGGGCGGCGCGGAGAATGCGCTGTCCGGGGCGAGTCTGTCACACGTGTGATCGCACGGGAGACGGTCGGCTCGCAATCGGAAGCGACGAATTCCTTAACCTTTCGTTCGTTATATGTTCGTTAATCCGCGTCATGCAAGAACATATTACGAACTTTAGGTTAGGTTTTGCTCAAACCACGTTGACCAGCGCTCCGCCATCGACCGGCAGATAAACACCGGTGATGAAGCCCGCCTCATCGGAAGCCAGGAACAGCGCGGCATTGGCGACATCCCAGGCGGTGCCCATCTTGGCGCGCAGCGGCACGCGGGCGTCACGCTCGGCGGCCACTTCGGCACGGCTTCGGTTGGTGCTCCGCGCGCGGGTATCGACCGCCATCGGGGTGTCCATCAGCCCCGGCAGGATGACATTGGCGCGCACCCCATAGCGGGCGTTCTGGATGGCGATCTGCTGGATATAGGCAATCATCGCGGCCTTGGTCGCCTTGTAGGCGACATAGGGATAGTTGTGCTTGGCTGCCGCCGAGGAGATGGCGAGAATACAGCCTGCCCCCTGCTCACGCATCACTGGCAGCGCGTGTTTCACCGCCATCACCAGGCCACGCATGTTGATTGCATGGATGCGGTCGAATGCCTCCTCGGTGATCTCGGTGGGCGAGGCGTCACCGCCGGCGATGGACACGCCGACATTGTAGTGCAGCACATCCACCCGGCCCCAGCGCCGCACCGCCTCGGCGATCATCGCGGCCATATCGGCCTCGCGGGTCACGTCGGCGGCAAAGGATGCCGCGGTGCCACCGGCGGCCGCGATGAGGCCCGCGGTCTCCTCGGCAGAAGCGATATCGCGGTCGACCGAGAGGACAGTCGCGCCCTCCTGGGCGAAGCGCAGCGCGGTCGCGCGGCCATTGCCCATGCCTTCTCCCGGCCCTTGGCCGGCACCCACGACGATGGCGATCTTGTTGGCGAGACGCATGGTTCCTCCGCGGCGTTTTCGTTCGCCGCGACGAGAGCACCCCGGCTCCGACCCTGTCAAACCGGTGGGAGGAAGCGGGTCAGCTCAAGCAACAACCGAGGCGCGTGCGGCAGCGATCACGTGCTCGACGCGGGCCACCAACTCCTGAGGCCGGTAGGGCTTGGGCAGGAACGCGGTCTGCGCCGTTTCCAACTCGCGGCGCAGGACCTCCTCGGCATAGCCGGACACCAACACGGCCGCGACGTCCTCCATGCCTGGCCGAGCGCGTACGGCCCGCAACAACGCGGCACCATCGATTCCCGGCATCACCATGTCGGTGACGATTGCGGTGATCGGTCCGGGGTCACGATCCAGCAAGGCCAACGCCGCCTCGCCGTGCTCGGCGGCGATCACGCGCCAGCCGCGGCGGGTAAAGCTGCGTTCGGCTAGTCGGCGAACAGGCTCCTCGTCCTCCACCAGCAGCAGCGTACGTTGCCGGGCGCCGTCGTCGGGCGGGGGAGGGGAGGCCGCTTCGGCGGGAACCCGAGGGATCGCCACTGGGTCCTCGTCCGCCCAGCGCGGAAGGTAGATGCGGAACCGGCTGCCTTTGCCGAGCTCGCTTTCGACGGCGAGGAAGCCGTCGGATTGGCGGACGATTCCATGCACGGTGGACAACCCGAGGCCGGTACCGCCGCGTTCACGCTTGGTAGTGAAGAACGGATCGAAAATCCTTGGCAGTACGTCGGGAGGGATGCCGGCGCCGGTGTCCACCACTTCCACCATGACGTAGCGGCCCGGCGGAATGGTCTCGGCACCATGGGTGAGCGGGCGGTAGAGCGTCATGTGGCCGCTGCGCAAGGTCAGCTCGCCACCCTCTTGCATCGCATCGCGGGCGTTGACGGCAAGGTTGATCAGCACCTGATCGAGCTGCGTCGGATCGGCCCGAACGGTGCGGCCTGGGGTTTCAAGATCGAGGGTCAGGCGGATCTGTTCGCCGAGCAGGCGCTTGAGCAGGCCCGAAAGATCAGTGATGACGTGGTTGATCGCCAGTGAACGGGGTTGCAGGGTCTGCTGGCGGCCGAACGCCAGCAGTTGGCGCACCAGGGCGGCACCACGCATGGCGCTCGATTGGATCTGGTTGGCTTCCTCCGCGACCTCGGCATCGACGCCCGGACGCGAGGCGATCGACTCCGCACCCCCAAGCACTGCAGTCAATAAATTATTGAAATCATGCGCGATTCCGCCGGCGAGCTGACCAACCGCTTGAAGCTTCTGGCTGTGCGCGAGTTGCGCCTCAAGCTGAGTTTGCAGCGTGACATCGACGACCCGCAGCAACGCGCCCTGCACGGCGCCGCGCGTGCCGGGAATAGCGTCGACGGTGACGCAGACCGAAACCGTGGACCCGTTGGCTCCACCCGACCCTGTTGAGGCGGCGGCAATGCGCGCCGGCGTATTGCGGATGACGATCGGGCGGCCGCGCAAGAGCTGCACGATGTCCTGCCACAATGCCTCGCGCACATCATCAGCGAAAATCGCGTGTGCCTCGGTACCCGCCAGGCTGGCCGCGCCGCCGATCAGATCCCGCATCGCCGCATTGGCACGCAGCACCCGGCCATCGGTATCGACGACAAGACAGCCGAAAGGAGCCCTCTCGAACAAAAGGTCAATCGTCGGATCGCCCGAGCCGCCATCCTCAGCCAGGAGAGCCACGGGATTGGCGCGTCGGCGCAGCCACCAGCGGGCGGCGCGATCGAGTGCCCCGATCATCCCGCCACCCGCGTGCGACTAGAGCCGGTGCCCACAAGACGGCCGCGCAACCGCCAGACATAGGCGATGATTTCCGCCACTACGCGGAAATGCTCGGCAGGAATTTCGGCGCCGATGGCGACGTTATAAAGCGCCCGCGCCAATGGCGGGTTCGACACCACCGGTACGCGGCTGTCTTCGGCCACTGACCTTATGCGCGCTGCCACTTCATCTGTTCCCTTAGCCACGACTCGGGGCGCCTCATTCTTATTCCGATCATAGGCAAGCGCTACTGCATAGTGCGTCGGGTTAACCAGCACCACGGTGGCCTGCGGCACCGCGGCGATCATGCGCCGGCG
>CAIWAJ010000435.1:0-6551 GCA_903910565.1 uncultured Rhodospirillales bacterium | reverse complement strand
CGCCCGGCCAAACCCCGCCGCCTCACCCGCAAACAGCGCGAAGCCATCCTCTGGTACCCCAACTCCGAGGGGAAACCGATGAACCTCCTCCCGCGAAAATTGCCCAAGGACTAGCAACCGGAGAAGTGCGTCTTATTTATTGCGATTAGTTAACCAAACTCCCCACCATCTCGCCCATGTACGCCAACGGCATGAAACGGAACAAAAAGTCTTTTTGGTTCTTTTTGTTCACAAAAAGAACACCTTCACCCCGTCTTCAGCAAAATCTGCTTCCAGATCATCGTCTCATCGAACAGCACAAACTCCCGCCGCACCCCACGCGGCCCGAACTCGGCGTGGCTGATCCCCATCACATGCACCTCCGCCCCCGAGGGTGCGCCGAACGCGCCCCACCCCGAGTGCCGCCCGGTCAACGACCAGCGCAGCGCCGCCCGTGGCGGCAGGCCGGGGTCGTCGCGCCCGATCTGGTGATGGATGGTGAAGGTCGCGGAAGGGAAGGCGGCCCGCAGCCCCATCCAGAAATGGTCGGCATCGGGCCGGCCATGGCCGGTGATCCCGCCGGGCAGTTCGAGTTGCACCGCGCGATCATAGTCGGTGGGGATGGTGGCGAAACCGGCGCCCATGATGCGGCTGAGGATATCGCCATAGCGCCGCCCGGCCGGATGGCTGTTCCCCGTGCCGTCATAAAGCCCGGCCCGATCGATCGCCGGCGAGAACGGCCGTGCCGCCCGCTCCGGCCCGCCTTCCCGGGCGATCTGGTCGGCGGTGTAGCGCTTCGCCTCCCATCCCATCTGCCGGATGATCGCCCCACTATCCCGCACCAGCCACTCGTCATAGATGATGTCGTCCCGCGCCGCGCAATCGGCGATCACCCGATAGACCAGCTTCCGCCCCGTCGCCGGACCATAGGCGCCATCACCGCTATGGGTCGCCGTCGAGAGGATCCGGTGCGAGGAGAGAAACCCGCCGCCCGCATAGTCCGACCAGATGACGTCCTCCCCGAGCAGCGTCCGATCGGGAAACTCCGCCAGCGTCGCCATGGTCGCCGCGATCACCGCCTGGTTGCCGATCGAGATTCCGCCGGGGTGCCGCACCGGGATCTCCGGATGATAATTGCCGTGCAGGGAGGCGATGTCGCGCCCCTCCCAGATCTGCGCGGTGACGCCGATGATATACCCCTCCGGACTGCCCCATTTCGCGTCAAACCCATCCATCACGCTCATCCCTTCACCGCCCCCTGCGTCAGCCCTGCGACAATTTGCTTCTGGAACGCCATCACCAGCACGAACAACGGCGCGGTGATCGACACCGCCGCCGCGATCGCCTCGATCTGCTCGGAGGCCCGCGAATCCCGGTTCAGGAACTGGGTAATCGCCGGCACCATTGTCATCGACTGCGAGTCCAGCAGCAAAGCGGTGACGAGATAATCGTTATAGGCGAGCAGAAAGGAGAACAGCCCCGCCGTGATCACCCCCGGCCACATCACCGGCATGATCACCCGCCAGAACGCCCCGAACGCCGTGCACCCATCCACCTGCGCCGCCTCGTCCAGCTCGGCCGGGATGTTCTCGAAAAACGAGCGCAGCATCCAGATCGTGAAAGGCTGGTTGATCGCCACCAGCACCACGATCACTGCCAAAGGTTGCCCATACAGCGTCGGCGCCCGGGCCGCGAACGGATGGAACAACCACCCGGTCGCCCCCCAGTCCCACAAAGGCTGTAGCCAGTGGGCGGAGTTGAGAAAGGCCGGCACATACCCGGTCACCAGCACGGAATGCGGGAGCGCCCGAAACACCAAAGCCGCGACCAGCAGCCAGAACGCCAACACACTCCTGGTCCTGGCCAACCCATATCCCGCCAGCGTCCCCACCGAGAGCGAGATCGTCACCACCCCGAAGGTCACCACCGCCGAGTTCAACAGATTGCGATAGAAATGCTGCGTCACCCACACCGCCCAGTAATGCTCGAAGGTAACGCCGATCCCCAACCCCCCACCCACCGTCTCCAGCGTTCGCGGCCCCAGCAACACGTCGAGCGGATTGCCCGACAACGCGTCGGCCGGCACCCGGAACGACATCACCGCCGTCCACAGCAACGGAAACGCCGCCACCACCACCCAGCCGATGACGAACACCCCAATCACCAGCCGCAGCCCGGCCGGCAGACGCAGCGCCGCATTCATGCGCGGCCCCGCTGCTCACGCCAGGCGCGCGCGAGAATGGGCACCAGCAGCACGATCACCCCCACCATCGTCAGCATCGCCGAGGCCGAGGCCCGCGTTACCGCGCGATTGCCGGCCTGGTCCGGCGTCAGCAAATTGAAGGTGAGGAATTGCAGGGAAATCCGGTGCGCCTCGCTGGAGAAACCCACCACCTCGTCGAACACCCGATACGCGTCCATCAAATGGATCAGCGCGACGAACACGATCAGGGGCTTCAAATGCGGGATCACCACATAGCGCAGCCGCTCGAACCGCGAGGCCCCATCAATCAGCGCCGCCTCCAGCGCATCCTGGCTGACGGTCTGCAACGCCGCGTAGAACACCACGAAGGCGAACGGCGCCACGTGCCACACCCGATACACCAGCATCAGCACCTCGATCGTCCAGCCCTGTGCGAACATCGAGATGTGGCTGCCGGTCATCCAGCGCAGCGCGGCGGTGAGTATCCCATCGCCCATGAACAGCCAGCGGATCGACAGCGCGCCGATCACGGGGGTGACGATGAACGGCATCAGGGAGACGAATATCAGCGGCCCGCGCAGGGACCGCGCCATGGTGTTTACCGCCAGCGCGATCAGCAGCCCGAGCCCGATCACCGCCGGCAGGGTCACCAGCGTGAATGTCAGCGTGAAGCGCAGCGCCCGGTAGAAATCCACCGCCATCACCGCATCCCACCCGCCGCCACCCGGCGCCAAGGCCGCCCACACAGCGTCGGGCTGCAAAACCGTGCGATACGCCGCCAGCCCGATGAACGACGTCTCCCTCACCGGCTGCCCCGCCGCATCAAGCTTCGGGCGCGAGCGTTCCTCCGTCTTGCAGACCTGGCCGAGAAAGCCCGGCGTGCAACTCTCCACCTTCACCGTCTCGAACACGCTTTGGGTGGCGTGAAAGCTCTGCACAAAGACGAACACCAGCGGAAACGCGATGAAGACGAGCATCATCACCACGCTGGGCGCGACGAACCAGCCGAAGGTGCGCCCGTTCATCGAGGGATGGCGCGGTTACTTCACCAACCCCTGCTCGCGCGCCTTCACCAGATAGGCCGCTTCCATCGCCGCCAGGGTCTGCTCGGCGGTCTTTTTCCCGGTGAGGAAGTCCGCGGCGTTATCGCCGATGGCGGTCATGGCGATGCCCATGGTGATGGTGGAGGGGTAAGGGGGCGCGCCAGCCATGGCGGTGGCGATGGCGCCCTCGGCGGCGCGGGCGGGGGTGAAGCCTTTGATCAGCCACACGGCGGCGCCGTTATTGGCCTTCACCATGTCCTCGTTGAGGGCCGCCACGCCGACGCGGAAGGCGGCTTCGGCTTCGCTGTCCGGGATGTTCTTGGCGATGGCGAAGCCGTCCCACCACAGGGTCGAGGCGGGCTTGCCGCCGGCGACCGCGGCGGGGGAGGCGACCATGGCGATCTTGCCGACGACCTGGCTCTCCTTGGCGTCATCCATGGCGGCGGCGCGGGTGGCCCAGAGATGCGCGATGGCGATTTTGCCCTGCTGGAACTGCTTCTGTACGAAGGTGGATTCGGAGACGAGGTATTCGGGGTCGAGATAGCCGCTGATCGCCTTCATGGCATTGAGGGTCTTCACCCCGGCCTCGCCGTTGAAGGAGGGGGTATTGTCGGGTTTGGTCAGCGTGCCGCCGAAGCCGAGGAAGAGGTTGACGAAATCGAGCCCGATATCGAAGCCCGGCTTGAAGGTGGCGCCCATGGCGTAGGCCACCTTGCCGGAGGCCTTGATCTTGGCGGCGGCGGCCAGCACGTCGTCATAGGTTTTCGGCTGGGGGAGGCCGAGCTCGGCGAAGATGTCCTGGCGGTACATGAGGTGCTGCGAATTCACACTCATGGCGATCGCCATGATCTTGCCGTCGACGCGGATGAGCTGGTTGGGCGAGAGCGACTGGCCGAATTTCGCCACCAAATCATCGAGCGGGCGGATGGTGCCGGCGCTCAGCAGCGGCACGATGGTGCCGTTGGAGACGCCGCCGAGCTGGTAGAGCGAGGGGTTGGCGGCAAATGCGGCGGGCTGTTTGCGGCGGAATTCCTGATCCAGCTCGGACTGCACATTGCCGCATTCGGCCATGGCGGAGGTGACGGCCTTCCACGCCTCGAAGGCGGCGCTGAGCGTCTTCAGCGGCACGGTGTTGTGGTATGAACAGGCGGCCGAGGCCGGACCGGCGAGGCCCATAGCCAGCGTGGCGGCTACGATCAGACGCTTCATAATGTCGCTCTCCCCCTTTGATCGGTGCCGCATGCTGGCAGAGCCTGCATGCGCATTCAAGGCAGACCGAGCCTTCGCGCCCGATCGACGAAACTCGGATAGTCCATCGCGGGCCCGGGCAGATGCAGCCGCACCCAGCCGGCCCGCCACGGGCAATCCCGCGCGCGGCGCAAGGCCCGACGCGGATGCAGGAGCATCTCATGCCATGCCATGCGGTTGATCGCCGGAAGATGCCCGGCGCCCTGCGGCCCGTTGATGAAGGGGATGGCGTTGATGGCGCGCACCGCCGCCTGGTCCGGCGTGGTCAGCAGGGGCAGCATGTCATGCAGCAGGGTGGTGGCGGACATCGTCGACCAGGCACCGGCGAGCATGGCATCGAGCGCATCGAACTCCGCGAGCACCCCATCGGCGATCGCGGTGAAGGCGGCAGCGCGGGCGGGGTCGTCTTCGGCGAAGCGCGGCTCAATGCGCCCACCGCGCCGCTCATAGCCGGTCACGCTGCCATGGGGCGCGGAGAAGAACAGCTCCGGCAGGGCGTAGCCATCCATCACGCGCGCCATCAGCGGCGACGGATCGCCGAAGCGGAACAGGGTGCAATGCGTGGTCGCCGGCGTGATACCCGGCCTTAGGGCCTCGGGCAGCAGTCCGAGATAGCAGCCGAGAAGGTCCCCCCCGATCGCCGCCTGGATCGAGCCGCGCCAGCCGACATCGACGAGTATATGGGGGCCGGGATCGCCGAGCCCTTCCTGGGCGAGATAGTCCCGCACCAGCGGCGACTCCATCGCGCCGCGCGAGACTGCGAGATAGCGCAGCTCGATCCCCTCGCCGCTGCGGGCGAGGAGGCGTTGGGCGATCTGCCACGGGAGCCAGCCGTCCCGGGCGCCGAAATAGATCCGCCGTATCCCGCGGGCGCGGGCGGTGGCGATGATGTCGAGCGTCCAGCCGATGGCGAGCAGGGTGGCGTAGCGATGCAGGCCCGTCGCTCCTGCCGCCCGCCGATACGCGTGCAGCAGCCGCGCCGGCCAGCCGAGCGCGGCGATCTCGGGCCGCTCTGGCGCGAACAGGCGGCGCGGAGCTGCGATCGTCGCGAACCCCGCGGCCCGCGCCTGGGCCCCGTCGGCGTGCGGATTGTCGCCGACATGCACCGCGGGCTTGGCGACCTGCACCAGCGGATACATCCGCCCGCTATGCTTGCTGGCCCGCGTATCGGCCGAGCTGATCACGCGCGCATCACCGGGATACAAGCAGGACACCAGCAATTCCGCGATCCAGGCACCCGGGAGGATGCTGTCCGAGACGAACAACACATCACGCCCAGCCAGCGCTGCGCGAATATCTGGCACCGCCTCGCAAACCGCCATTTCCGCCGCGAGCTCCACCCGCGCCGCCGCCACCGCATCGCGCACCACCGCACAGGCGGCGAGATGGGCGTAGATTTCGGCGATGCGCGGCTCGTCCTCACCCCGCGCCGCCGCCTCCGCCCGCATCCCCGCCTCGGCGGCCAGACGGGCGGCTTGGAAGGCGGCAGGGTCGAGCGTGGTCAGCCCGGCGGCCGCCAGTCGGGCGCCAGTGACCAAATGCACATCCTCCGGCCGCGCCAGGCGCCGGCGGATGGCGGTGTCGAATACATCGCAGGTGACGGCGGCGAAGCCGGCGAGGCGGGCGGCGAGGGCTGCCCCTCCGCTCAATCCGCGACCGCCCCAAAATCGGCGGAATACTGCGCGTCATGCAGCCGGCGATACGGCCCGTCCCGCGCGATCAGCTCGCCGTGGCGGCCCTGCTCGGCGATGCCCGCCTCGTTGACCACCACGATGCGGTCCGCTCCCTGGATGGTCGCCAGGCGATGGGCGATCACCAGCGTGGTGCGCCCGCGCGAGAGGGCGGCCAGTGCGCCCTGGATGGCGCGTTCGGTCTCGGTATCGAGCGCGCTGGTGGCTTCGTCGAGGATGAGGATCGGCGGGTTTTTCAGGAACATCCGGGCGATCGCCACACGCTGCTTCTGCCCGCCCGAGAGCTTCACGCCGCGCTCGCCGATCACCGTGTCGAGCCCGGCGGGGAGGCGGGCCACCATGTCCTCCAACTGCGCGCTGGCCACCGCGGCCTCGATCTCGGCGTTG
>CAIWAJ010000434.1:0-14222 GCA_903910565.1 uncultured Rhodospirillales bacterium | reverse complement strand
GTGCATGGATGAGCCCTCGATGGGCCTGTCGCCGCTGTTCGTCGAGATGGTGTTCGACATCATCAAGGAGATCAACAAGCAGGGCACCACCATTTTCATGGTGGAGCAGAACGCCTCGATGGCGCTGTCGATCGCCCATCGCGGCTATGTGCTGCAAACCGGCGTGGTGGTGCTGCAAGGCGATGCGCGGGATCTTGAAGCCAATCCGCTGATCCGCGAGGCCTATCTCGGGGAGATGAAGGTGGAATCGGACGCCTGATCGGCGCAGCCGCCGCAATGAATGGCAGCGTGACGCTGCGGCTACTGGGGGAGGACCGCCGGATCACCGGCGGTCCTTTCGACTCCTGGGGTGGCGAGGGCATCGGCGTTTGCCTTGATCCCGGTGCGCGGCTACGGCCGCGGGCGACGATCGATCTGCCGGTGGAGGATTACACCGCGCCGACGCAGGACGCCCTGGTGGCGGGGCTTGCGGCGCTGCTGGAGACGTGGCGCACGGGGAATGCCGTGGTGCATGTCGGCTGCCGCGCCGGCTTCGGGCGCACCGGTACCTACATCGCGGCGCTTGCGCGCCTCGCTGGGCATGATGACCCTGTCGGCTGGACGCGGCGGCACTACAACCCCGAGGCGGTCGAGACACCAGCGCAGGCGAACGCGGTGGCGGCGCTCGATCCCGGCGCGGTCTGGGCCGCCTACCGCTCGTCAATCGGTGAAGAGATGACCATGTACGCGCTCTACTATTACCCGGACAACGCCAGCACCTTCATCCACATGCTGCTGCGCGAACTCGGCGTGCCGTTCGAACTGCGGCTGGTCGATCGGAAATCGGACGCGCATCACAGCGCCGAATATCTGCGCCTCAACCCGCTCGGGCAGATCCCGGTGCTGGTCGATGGCGACCTCGTGCTCACCGAGACGGCGGCGATCGCGCTGCATCTGGTGGACCGGCACCCCGAATGCGGTCTTGCCCCGGCGCTGGGCACACCGGCGCGGGCGCATTTCTACAAATGGATGATGTATCTCACCAACACCTTGTAGCCCGAGCATCTCAAGCGCGCCTATCCGCATCGCCATGTCAGCAACCCCGACGCGATCGAGGATGTCCGCGCCACCGCCTTCCGCCGGCTCGACGGGATGTTCGACTTCATCGAGGCGGAACTGGGAGCGGGGCCTTTCCTGCTGGGGGAGACGGTGTCGGCGGCGGATTTCTTCCTGTTGATGCTGGTGATGTGGGGCTCGCGCATGGCGCGGCGCCCGGCAACCCTGCCGAGGATTGGTGCGCATGCGGCGCGCATGCTGGCCCGCCCGGCGGTCGCCGCAGCGCTGGCGGCGGAGGGGCTGTCCCCGCCGTTCGTGTGAGTGCGGCCTACTGGTTGCGGGCGATCAGGATCTGGCCGACATCGGTCCAGCCGGCTCGGAACCCGGTTTCGCAATAGGCCAGGTAGTATTCCCACAGCCGCTTGAACCGCTCATCGCAAGGCCGCCGGCGCACCGCACTGTCGGCCTTGATGCGCGGCCAGGCCGCCTGGAAGCTGTCCTGCCAGCGCGCCAGCGTCTCGGCATAATCGAGACCGAACCAGTGCTCCTCGCCCCACGCGAGACCGGCTTTCATGATCGCCTGCTTCAGGCGGCGCTTCGAGGGGAGCATGCCACCGGGGAAGACGTGGCGCTGGATGAAATCGGCGCCTTTTCGGTAGTTCTCGAACAGGCGGTCGGCGATGGTGATGACCTGGATGCCGGCCACCCCGTTGGTGCGGAGACGGTCGCGGATGGTCGTGAAGTAGATGGGCCAGAATTTCTCGCCAACCGCCTCGAACATCTCGATGGAGGCGATGCGGTCGAAGGTGCCCTCGACGTCGCGATAATCTTGCAGGCGCAGATCAACGCGTTGATCAAGGCCGGCGGCCTGCATGCGGGCTTGGGCAAATTCAAGCTGCGAGGGGGAAAGTGTCAGGCCGACGACGTTGCAGCCGTAGTCGCGCGCCGCCACCTCGGCGAAACCACCCCAGCCGCAACCGATCTCAAGCACGCGCATGCCGGGCGTGAGCTGCAGGAGCTGGCAGAGGCGATGCACCTTCTCGAGTTGCGCCTCCTCCAGGGAGAGCGACGCATTGCCGCCGAAATGGGCGGAGGAATAGAACATCGTGGGATCGAGCCAGGCCGCGTAGAAGTCATTGCCGAGATCATAGTGGTCGACGATGTTGCGCTTGGCGCCGCCGCGGCTGTTGGGGCGCAGGAGATGGAGCAGCTTGGCGATGAGCCGCTTGAGGCGGCGGCCGTTCAGGGTCTCCTCCCACTCCTCCTCGTTGATGTAGGCGAGCGACATGATGGCGCGGATGTCGGGGCTCGACCACATCCCGTCGATATAGGCTTCGGCGAGGCCTAGGCTGCCGCCGGTGGCGAGGCGGGCGACGGCGCCGGGGTGATTGATGATGATTTCGGCATGAGGCGACTCGGTCGCGATCGCGCGATGGCGCGAGCCATCGGGAAACACCATCTCGAGCGTGCCGACCCTGAGTTTCGCTGCCATATGCAGCAGGAAGCGCAGCCGCCGATCGCGGGGTTTCGCCCCGTCGGACTCGATGACCGTGTCTTGCCCGGTCACGCCAGTCAATGCATCAGGCACCGTTCCAGCCTTCCCTCTCAAATGTGGCGCCTCGATGACGCTCTGAGAGAAATTTAACCCTCATTCCGCGGTGCTTCCAAGCCCCCCGCGGTTGATTGAGGCGAAAGCCGCTAGCGCGCGCTCGCGGCCGGTGGCGAGGTCGATGATGGGGGAGGGGTAGAGCGGTGGGCGCTGCGTCGGCGGTGCGTTCCAGGGGGCGTGGATGAAACGGTCATGCACTGTCGCAAGCTCGGGTACCCAGGCGCGAACGTAGGCACCGCCAGCGTCGAATTTTTCGCCCTGGAGAACGGGATTGAAAATGCGGAAATAGGGTGCCGCGTCGGCGCCGCTGCCGGCGACCCATTGCCAGGAGGCGGCATTGGCGGCGAGGTCGGCGTCGACCAGCGTATCCCAGAACCAGGCCTCGCCGTGCCGCCAGTCTATCAGTAGATGCTTCACCAGGAAGCTCGCGACGATCATGCGCACCCGGTTGTGCATCCAGCCGGTGGCCCAGAGTTCGCGCATCCCGGCGTCGACGATGGGGATGCCGGTGCGGCCGCGTTGCCAGGCGGCGAGGCCGGCGGGGTCCTCCCGCCAGGGCATATGGGCGAAGGGCGCGCGCAGAGGAGCCTCCGGTAGGTCCTGGTGATGCCACAGGAGGTGCGCCGAGAATTCGCGCCAGAGGAGTTCAGCGCGGAACTTGTCTCCGCCGGCCGTCCAGGCCTGGCGGGGAGAAAGCGTGCCGAAGGCGAGATGCGGCGACAGGCGGGACGTGGAGGCCTCGCCGGGGAAATCGCGCCTGGCGGCGTAGCTGTGCGCGGGGCCGGTGGCGAAGGCGGCCAGGGCTGCCTGCGCGCCGGCCTCGCTTGGCGTCCACGCGGTCCGTAGGCCGCCCGCCCAGTCGGGCCGGCGGGGTAGCAGGCGCCAGTCGGCCAAGGGCTCGGAGGCGGCTGGATGTGCCAGGACGCGGGTGGGCGCAGGCCGCGGTGGTGGCACCTCGCCCAGCGCGTGGAAGGCGCGGGAGAAGGGGGTGAAAACGGTGTAGGGCCGCCCCGCCTGGGTAAGGAGCGCGTCGGGGTGGTGCAGCAGCGGGCCTGGGTGAATCACCAGGGGCATTGGCAGCGCTGCTTTCACCGCCCGCATCGCCTGGCGTGCCCATGGCTCCACCGGCAGGGCGGCGTGCACGGCGGTCGCACCGCATTCTGCGGCGAGGGCTGGGATGACATCCTGGTAGCGGCCCCGACGCAGGGCCAGCCGGCCGCCGATCTGGGCGAGATCGGCGGCAAGGGCTGCGAGGGAATGATGCAGCCACCAGCGCGACGCCCCTCCGGGAGCCCAGGTACCGGGGGTGGCTTCGTCATGCACATAAACCGCAAGCACCGGTTGGCCAGTGGCTACCGCGGCGGATAGGGCGGGATTATCGGCCAGCCGCAGATCGCGGCGAAACCACAGGATGACGGGCGGCACGATGGATTAGAGCGACACGAGCCCGCGGCGCACGCCTTGGCTCAATGCTTCGGCGCGGCTGTTCACGTCGAGCTTCGCGAATACCGCCTCGAGGTGGTACTTCACCGTATGCGCGGAAATGCCGAGGCGGCGGGCGATGACCTTGTTGCTCATGCCCTCGGCGACATGGCCGAGGATCTCGCCTTCGCGGGGGGTCAACAGGCTCGACTTACGGTTGGGCGGCATGCGGACATGCAGCCCCTCAGCAAGGGCGTTCACTGCGGCCAGCACGCGCCCGGCGGCAACCTCGCGGGGCAGCACGCCGGCGATGCCGTGATCGGCCGAGACGGCGGCGTCGTCGGTCAGCACCAGCAGCGGAGTGGCCGGCAGGTTATTCGGCAGGGTCGCGCCGTCCGGCAGGTCAAGGACCAGCACGTCGGCGTCTTCCTCCTCGGCGCGGTCTAGCACCGCTTCGAGCTGGCGCGCGCGCCAGGGATCGGCCACGCGCAGCGCGATCCGTGGCCCTTGGGCAGGCTCCATCGTCCCTATTGCGGCGTCGATCATCGGTCTCATGGTTGAAACATTGGGGCCTCCCGCGCCCCTTCGCAAGTGCGGCGTGCTTCTCCTCTTTGTAATGTCAGCGCCAGAGTGAGGTGAGGCATGGTCGGCTCTCTTCGGTGGGACAATGAGGAGAGCCCGCATGTCCTGCCCCGAACCCGCATGCCGGTTGACTTATGAGGCACTGCTGGACGATGAACTGACCCATCTTTTGATGGATAGCGATGGTGTGACGCGGGCCGAACTCGTCCGCGTGCTGCAAGCCGCCGCCGCGGCGCGGCAGGATCGGCCGCAACAGCAGTAGATCGCCCGCGGACGCTCTGCTACCGATCGCTCACCATGGCATTGCGCATCGAGGTTTTCTCCGGGCACGCACTTTCCCCCATGCTCCCGGCGCTGAGCCGGCTGCGCATGCAGGTGTTTCGCGCTTGGCCCTATCTTTATCAGGGCGATCCCGAGGCGGAGGCGGACTACCTCGCCGACTTCGTCCGCGCGCCCTCGGCCGGGTTGGTGGTTGCCTTCGATGGCGACGAGGCGGTGGGGTGTTCCACCTGCGTGGCGCTGGCGGAGGAGGACGCGGGGCTGACCGCGCCTTTCGTGGCGCGCGGGATCGACCCGGCGTCAGTGTTCTATTTCGGCGAGTCGGTGTTGCGCGCGGCGTATCGCGGCCAGGGGGCGGGGGTGGCGTTTTTTCGCGCCCGCGAGGCGCATGCCCGGGCGGTCTCCGACTGCGATTTTGCCGCCTTCTGCGCGGTGGTTCGGCCGGACGATCATCCGGCGCGGCCGGCTGGCCATGTGCCGCTCGATGGCTTCTGGTGCAAGCGCGGCTTTACCCACTATCCAGACCTCATGTGCCGGATGGCGTGGCGTGAGGTTGGAATGGCGGATGAGATCGACCATACTTTATCTTTCTGGATCAAATCTTTGCACGGAAAACCTCTGCCGTGACTTCACTTCGCATCGGCCTGTGCCAATGGAAGATCGGCGCGCCGGCGGGCATTGACGGCTGGGCGGCACGGCTTGAGCGCGAGGTCACCCATGCCGCCGGGCATGGCGCGCGGCTGCTGGTGATGCCGGAATACGCGCCGCTTGAGGCGGTGGCGGGGGCGGTGCCGGATCTCGCGGGCGAACTTGCGGCGGCGCTCGATGGTGCCGAGGCGATGCTCGCCGCCGCCCGCGTGGTGGCGATGCGGCATCGGGTGTGGCTCGTGCCGGGGACTTTTGCGACGCGGCTGGGAGGGCGGGTGATCAACCGGGCGCCGCTGATCGCGCCGGATGGGCGGGTCGCCTTCCAGGACAAGCATGTGATGACGCGCTTCGAGGCCGAGGAATGGGGCGTCTCACCCGGCGCGCCGCCATCGGTTTTTGAGACCGAGTTCGGCATGATCGGCATTGCGATCTGCTTTGACTCCGAATTTCCCGCCTTGGTGCGCGCCCAGGTCGCCGCCGGCGCCTGGCTGGTTCTGGTGCCGTCCTGCACCGACACGCTCCGCGGCTTCAACCGCGTGCGCGTGGCATCGGCGGCGCGGGCGATGGAGAACCAGTGCTTCGTCGCCATGGCGCCCACCGTCGGCGAGGCGCCGTGGTGCGGCACACTGGACGCCAACCGCGGCCATGCAGCTGTGTTCGGCCCGATCGACCGCGGCTTTCCCGAGGATGGGGTGATCGCCCAGGGGCGGCTCGACGCGGGGGAGTGGGTGTTCGCCGACCTCGACCCCGCCGCGCTGGAGGTGGTGCGGCGGGATGGCGCGGTGCGCAATCATCTGAGCTGGCCGCAGGACCCGCCGGCATGTGCGGTGGTAGCGCCGGCGTGACGTTGATTTGCATTATCGCCGGAGAGGAGAGCGGCGATGCGCTCGGTGCCCGGCTTATGTTGGCGCTGCGCCAGGCGCGGCCGGATGCGGAGTTCATGGGCGTTGGCGGCATCCGGATGCAGGGGATTGGTTTTACGAGTCTTTTCCCCATGCGCGAATTGGCCGTGATGGGGCTTCTGGAAGTGCTGCCGAAGGTGGTGCAACTGCGCCGCCGTTTGAACGAGACTGCCCAAGCCATCATTGCGCGCCGACCGGACGTAGTGGTGACGATAGACAGTCCCGGATTCACGCTGCGGCTGCTGAAGCGCATCAAAGGTGCGGGATTGCGGCGGGTACATTATGTGGCGCCGCAGGTCTGGGCCTGGCGAGAAGGGCGGGTGAAGCATTTCCCCGGATTATGGGACCGGCTGCTATGCCTGCTGCCGTTCGAGCCCGCGTTTTTTCGCCACCACGGCTTGGCGGCGGAGTTTGTTGGCCACCCCGTGATCGAGTCCGGTGCCGATACCGGCGACGCCGTGCGGTTCCGGGCGAGGCATGGCGTGGCGCCGGACAAGCAGGTGCTGATCGTCATGCCGGGCAGCCGGCGAAGCGAGGTCGGGCGTCTGCTCCCCGTGTTCGGCGAGACGCTTGACCTGCTGCTGACGCGCTTTCCCGATCTCGTCCCGGTGGTGCCGGTCGCTGACGCGGTCGCCGACGCGGTTCGCGCGGGCACGCAGCTTTGGCGCGTGCAGCCGATCGTGGTGACCGAGACGGCGGATAAGTTCGACGCGTTTGCCGCGGCGTCCGCGGCGCTGGCCAAATCGGGCACCTCGACATTGGAGCTGGCCCTGGCCGGGGTGCCGATGGTGGTGGCCTACCGCGTCAACCCCGTGACCGGTTGGATCGCGCGCCGTCTGATCACGGTTGAATTTGTTTGCATTGTCAATCTGCTGGCGGGCGGTGCCGTGGTGCCGGAGCTGCTCCAGCGGGATGCCACCCCGGCCCGGCTGGCTGCGGAACTCGGACGGTTGCTGGCCGATCCAGACGCCTCGTCCGCGCAGCGTACCGGCAGTGCGGCGGTGATGGCCGGGTTGCGGCCCGCGTTCGGCCTGCCATCGGAGGCGGCGGCGCGCGAGGTACTCGCGGTTGGCGGATTTTAGGGTTTGTTCGTTCGGGGCGCGCGGCCCCCAGAGCATCTCGGCAATCCGCCGGTAAGCCTGGGCCGAGCGCGGGAAATCCCATCCAGGTAGCGGTTTGTTCATACACCTCGGGCAGGCTCGTCCGTGTCAACAATGCTCCCGGATGAATCAACACGATGAACTGGATCCTCGCGCGGTGCCGTATTGGCTGCCAGATCGCTACCTTGGCGTTGATGGGATTGCTTGGAATGGGGGTGATCGCCGGCATCGGCTGGTGGTCCGCGGGGATGGTCGATGCCAGTGACGCCCGGGTGAGCGCGATGCGGGACGCGCGGGACAAGGATGACGCCCTGCAGATCGCGCTGCTGCAAGGGCGCCGTGCGGAGAAGGATTTCCTGTTGCGTCACGACGATGCTTCGCTGCAGCGCTTCGACGCGGCGATGAAGAACGCCCGCGCCATTCTTGCCGATCTTGACGCTTTCACCGTGCGGGAACCGGTTTTGTCGCGGGAGGTTCGCACCGTCGCGCCGGAGATCGAGCGCTACGCCACGGCATTCCAGACGGTGGTCACCGTCATGCGCAGCGCTGGGCTCACGCCGGATACGGGGCTGCTCGGCGCGCTGCGCGTCAGCGTGCACGACGTGGAGGAAGTGTTGAAGGAGGTTAAGGCGCCCGAGGTGATGGTCTCGATGCTGACGATGCGGCGCCACGAGAAGGATTTTCTGGCGCGGCTCGATCCCGCCGATGGGGTGGCGCTGCGGGCGCAACTGCCAGTGTTTACGAAGGCGGTTGAGGCGGCCGGGGTCGCGCCGGAGTTCAAGACGCGGATGCTGGCGCAGATGGAGCGCTATCAGCAGGATTTCGCCAAGCTACAGGACGCTCTGCTGCTGGTGCAGAAGACGACGGCGCAGCTCTCCGCGGAGTATGCGGCGATGGAGCCGCATATCCTCTCCCTCGCGGCCGCCTTTCTTGATGCCGCCAAGGCCGAGGAGGTACATGGCGACGCGGTGGTGCGGGATGCCCATCGCCTGATGCTGATGGTGCTTGCCGGCGCGATTCTGATCGGCACCGTGTTCAGCTGGTTTGTCGGGCGTGGCATCGCGCGGCCGATCGTGCTGGTCACCAACGTGATGCAGCGCCTGATCCAGGGTGACCTCGCGGTGGAAATCCCGACCGAGTCGCGCCGCGATGAGATCGGCACCATGGTTAACGCCATGCATGCCTTCAAGGACAGCCTGGTGGACGCCGAGACGTTGCGCGAGGCGCAGCAGCGCCAGGTCGAAGAGGCCGACGCGCAAAAAAAGGCCGCGCTGGTGCGCATGGCCGAGCAGATCGAGCGGGATGCCTCGGCGGCCGTGACCGACATCGGTGCCCAGACCAACGCGATGACCGGCACGGCGGAGGATATGCGGGCCTTGTCGGATCGGACCGGCGTTTCCGCCAAAGCGGCATCGGACGCCGCGGCAACCGCGCTCCGCAACGCCGAGACCGTCGCCAGCGCAGCCGAGCAGCTTGAGGCCTCGATCCGCGAGATCACCGCCCAGGTGGGCCGCTCCACGATGGTGGTGAATGGCGCGGTAGCGGCGGGTGATGAAACGCGCGAGACGATCACCACGCTCACCGAGCGGGTTGGGCGGATCGGTGCGGTCGCCGATATCATTGGTGATATCGCGTCAAAGACCAACCTTTTGGCGCTTAACGCGACGATCGAGGCGGCCCGCGCCGGCGACGCGGGGAAGGGTTTTGCGGTGGTCGCGAGCGAGGTGAAGCAGCTCGCCAGCCAGACGGCGCGCTCGACCGAGGAAATCACCCGGCATCTGGCTGAGGTTCACACCGCGACGCAGGCGGCGGTTGCGGCGGTGGCGCGAATTGGCGCCACCATCAGCGAGGTAAATGCGATCTCCGGCTCCATCGCCGCCGCGGTCGAGCAGCAGGGCGCGGCGACGGCGGAGATTGCGCGCAATGTGACGGAAACCGCTTCCGCGGTGAGCGAGATGACGCTGCGCAACGCGGAGGTGGCGGACGAGGCCGAGCGCGCCGGGGTGTTCGCTGACCAGGTGCTTGCGGGAACGCAGGTGTTGAGCGCTGCGATCGTCGATCTGCGGGGTGTGCTGGTTCGCACGGTGCGCACCTCGACCGCCGAGGTCGACCGGCGGCTGTCCGACCGTCACGTAACGAACATTGGCTGTCAGGTCACCTTGAGGGGCAAAGCGCCGGCCAAGGCAGTGCTGGCGGATGTCTCGACCGGCGGCGCCTACTTGACTGGCCTTGGCGCCACGCCGCTCGGCGAGATCGGTAGTGTCGTCATCTCCGGTACCTCCGGGCCGCTGGCGTTTCGTGTTGTCGGCGTGCATGGCGACGGGATCCGCGTCTCATTTGAGATCGACGATGCCGCGCGTGATGCGATCCGTCAGTTCATGGAGAGCCAAACCGTCCGATCCGCTGCTTAGAGCGATCGCCCGATCTGCTTGCTTTGGCGCACGGGCGGCCGCGCGGTGAGGCGCCGAACGCGCCACATGCCAAATGCCTATCCGGTTCTCCCATCGTCGCGCAGGAGAGCGGGATCGTATGGTTTGAGGGGGGTGCGCGGTGCGACACCGTCATTGACGACGTTCTCCCCGATCGGCCAGTACCCGGCGAGGATGGTAGCCAGGTTCTCTACGCCGCCGCGCGAGACGTCCTGGCCGGATTCGATAGAGCCGGCGGCGACGTGGGGAGTGGCGATGACGTTGGGAAGCGTGAGCAAGGGGAGGGTGGGGACACTTTCGTCGGCGAACACGTCGATCTGCTCGAAAGTGTCGATGCCGGCGCCGGCGAGGCGGTTGGCGACCAGCGCGGCGTAAAGCGCGTCCTCGTCGACCAGGGCGCCGCGCGATGTGTTGATGAGGAAGGCGTCGGGTTTCATCTTGGCGAGCGCAGTGGCGTCGATGAGGTGGTAGGTCTCTGGCATCAGGGGAAGATGCAGCGATACGTAGTCGGAGGTGCGCAGTAGGGTGTCGAGGTCGGTAAGTTCGACGCCCCAATCTGCCGGATTTTCCGCGCCCATGCGGCGGCGGGTGGCGATCACCCTGAGCCCGAAGCCCTGGGCGCGGCGGGCGGTGAGTTTGGCGGAATTGCCGAAGCCGACCAGGCCGAGCACGCGGCCGGTGAGGCGGCGGTTGGAGCGCACGATGTCCTGCGCATGGCGATAGGCGCCGATCTTCATGTCGGCCTGAGTCTGCGGGATTTTGCGGGCGAGACCGAGCAGCATGGCCATCGCGTGGTCGGCCTGCTCCTCGATGCAGAAATAGGGTACGTTGGTGACGACAATACCGCGCGTTTTCGCGTGGGCGACGGCAATCTTGTCGGTGCCGAGGCCGAGGCGGGAGATCACGCGGCATTTCGCCATCGCGTCGATCACCTCGGCGGGCAGCGAGGTGGAGACGACGAACACCGCTTCGGCCTCCGCGACATGGGGGATGATTTCGGCCGGCGTATTGGCCTCGACCTCGATCGGCGTGATGCCGAAGCGGGCCCATTGCGCGCGCTCATAGGGGCCGGCGGGGAATAGCCGCGCATTGAGCCTGATGATGCGGCGGTTCGCCATGAAGGACCAATCCATCGAAGCCTCCCGTTTTGACGGGATCATACGGTCTTGGCGCTGTGCCGCCAGAGGTGTTGGCCGCGCAGCAGGCGCCGGGCCGGCCGGTCAAATCCCCAGGTGAGGAGGGCCGCGAGGCTGAGGGCGGCGGCTACCTCGATGGCCATCATCGCGTTCGGCACGAGTTGGGCGGCGGGGCTGGGGTGGAGCAGGGCGGGGGCGTAGCGGCTGATGGCGGTCACTGTCAGGAGGTGGCTGATGTAGAGTGGGTAGGACAACTCCCCGGCCGCCGCCGCCCAGGCGCCAAGGCAGAGCAGGCCGGTGGCTTCGAACCAGGCGAGGCCGAGAATGAGGGCGGCGAACCCGGCGCCGGCGGCGAGGCGGGTGTCGGGCGTGCCATAGTCGAGCCCGCCATGGGACCCGTGCCAGTAGCCGGCGAGCAGGGGAATGGCGGCCGCGAGGAGGTAGGCGGCGGCGCGCCAGTCCGCGCGCAGGCGGCGGAATGCGTAGCCGGCGGCCATGCCGCAGAGGAATTCGACGCCGAAGGGGTTCAGCAGGTCGGCGACGAGTGGCGGTAGGGGGGCGCCGAACCAAGTCTGGATGATGGTGCCGGCGATCCAGGCGCCGAGGATCAGCGGGCCGATGGCGGGCAACATCACCATGGCGAAGAGGAGGTAGAAGCCGATCTCGAGGCGCAGTGTCCATGCGACGGCGAGGAGGTTGGTGAACGGTTCCAACTGGCGGTGATAGGCGGGCATCAGCGCCAGCCAATCGACAACGCGGGCCGGGGTGAACCAGGGCAGGGCCGAGACCTGGAAGAACAGGATCGCCATCACCAGCCAGTAGAGCGGGTAGATGCGGCAGATGCGGCGCCAGGCGAAGCGCGCAATGCCGAGGAAGCGCCCGGCCTCACCGCCATGGGCGATCACCATCACGAAGCCGGAGAGCACGAAGAAGAACTCAACACCTGGAATACCGGGGAAGATGAAGCCGCCGTGGTAGCCGCCGTAGCCGAGGGCAGGCACCTCCTTGAAAGCGAGGGTGGCGTGGTGAAGCACCACCGCGAGGGCGGCGAGGCCGCGCAGGAGCTCGAGGCTGCGCAGCTTCATCAGAAGCCGGAGCCGGGCTGGGCGAGATATTCGGCCTCCTCTGGGGTATCGGCGCGACCCAGGGCGGCGTTGCGGTGGGGAAAGCGGCCGAAGCGGCGAATCACCGCGCGGTGGCGCTCGGCGTAGTCATAGGTGTCGGCCATGCCGGGTTCGCTTGCCATGGTCTCGAAGAGATGTACGGAAAGATCCTGATCATAAAGGTTTTCCGAGTGCTCGAAGGGGAGGTAGAGGAAGCTGCGCTCGGTGCGCGTGAGGTGGTGTGCGTGGTGCAGGCCGGCGCGCGCGACGGCACGGGCGCGAGCGTCGGAGGCGAAGGCGAGGGGGGAGCCGCGGTAGAGGTTGCGGGGGAACTGGTCGAGCAGGATGAGGAGCGCGAGCGTGCCGTGTGCCGATGCGGTCCAGTCGGCGAAGGCTCCATTGTGAGCGGCTTCGGTGGCAGGGCCGAAGCGGGTGCGAATTTCGGCGTCGAAGGCGTCGTCCTTGCGGAACCAGGCGGCACGGCGGGTGTCGCGGTCGCCCCGGAACCAGAAGGCGAGAACATCATCCGGCGTCATGGTCTGCATTGCCCAATGAGAGGCATGAACCGGAGTGAGCGCGGCGTCGGGTTCATGTCGAGTTTCCGGGTGGTGTCGATGATGGGTTTGCCATCAGGTCCAATGGGGTAGAACTTCGGATAGTTGACATTGAACCGGGCAACACGACAGCGCCCGGCGCTATCGAGTTCCACTTCGTAGGCAATGGTGCCTGCGGGGAAGGCTTCATCGTAGTGCAGGAGCGTGGCGCCATCCGGCAGAGCCGATCGGCTGGATGGCGGCATTTCCATGATGGCCGCCACGATCTCGCCGTTCGCGAGGAAGCCGGTCGACTGCGTGGCAGGCGGGGGGGGGGCGACGCAGCGGCTTAGGACAAGAAGGATCGCTCCGGCGAGAAACTGACGGTGCATGCGCGGCTCCTCCGGTGTGGTTTGCGAGCCTGCCGGCTCCGACTTGTTTGCGCAACGGCGATCAACTTTCGAGCGCGCGCGCCATCACAACCGCGGAATGCACCGCCTCACGCCCGCCAAGCTCCTTTATCTGATGGCGGCAGGAAGTGCCGTCGGCGATGATGATATCCTCGGCCGCCGCGGCACGAACCGCCGGCAGCAGGCTGGCCTCGGCCATGGCGCGCGAGACCTCCTGGGTCTCGGACTGATAGCCGAAACTGCCGGCCATGCCGCAGCAGGAGGAGGCAATCGGCTTCACTGCGAGCCCTGGAATCTGCTTCAGCGCGGCGATGGCAGAGGGGAAGGCGCCGAAGCTCTTCTGGTGGCAATGGCCATGGATATGCGTGGTCGCGGACATCGGCTTGAAGGCGATCGGCGGTTTTTCGCGGGCGAGGTACTCGCCGAGCAGCACCACACGCTTGGCCAAAGCCTCGGCCGCTGGGCCGGGAAGAAGGGCAGGGAGCTCGTCCTTCAGGGTGAACAGGCAGGAGGGCTCCAACCCGATCACCGGCGCGTCACCGGCCAGCGCGGCTAACGTGCGGCGTGCCTCATCGCGCGCGCGGTCGATCATCCCAGCGGCCAAGTAAGTGCGCCCGCAGCACAGCGGCCGGTCGGTGGCGGGCATCGCCACGCGCTTGCCCGCGGCATGCAGCACCTTCATCGCGGCACGCAGGTTCTCAGGCTCGAAGGCGCGATTAAACGTGTCGGCGAACAGGATCACGTCACCAGTCGCGCCATCCGCCTCGCTGTCGCGGAACGGATTGGCGACGAATTCCGGCAGATCCCGCGCGGCGCTGATCCCGATCCGCTCGCCAAGCCGGCGCAGCGACTTCGAGCGATTGCGCAAATTCGCCAGAACCGGCATGCGCGCGGCCAGCGGCGCGAGGCGCGGCAGCCCGGCGATCAGCCGTTCGCGCAGCTTCACGCCATGCCGCGCGGCGCGGGCGGCGGTGGCTTCGATCTTGAACTTCGCCATGTCCACCCCGGTCGGGCATTCCCGCCGGCAGCCCTTG
>CAIWAJ010000433.1:0-2001 GCA_903910565.1 uncultured Rhodospirillales bacterium | reverse complement strand
TAAAACGCGGCGCCTGCAGGATTGGCCGGGCTTCACCATGTCCTGCTACCAGCTCCGCCCGGACAGCCTGGGCTCGATCCATATCCGCTCCGCCAACCCCAAGGACCAGCCGGCGATCCGCTTCAACTTCCTCGGCGAGCTCAACGATCGCGTCACCATGATCGAGGGCTTCAAGATGATGCGGAAGATCGCCGAGGCCGGGCCGATGGACCAGTATCGCGGCGACGAGTTCCAGCCGGGCAAGGGCATCAACAGCGACGACGAGATCGAGCACTGGATCCGCACCAAGGCCGAGACCGCCTATCACCCGATCGGCACCTGCCGCATGGCCCCGGGCGCCGTGGTGGATGATCGCCTCAAAGTGCATGGCATCGAGGGGCTGCGCATCGCCGACGCCTCGATCTTCCCGACCATGCCGAGCGGCAACACCAACGCGCCGTCGATCATGGTGGGTGAAAAAGCGGCAGATCTCCTTAAGGCTGCCTGAGTTCCGGGCGGGGCGTTCACCCGGCGTTCATCAGTTTATGCGCCGATAGGGGCCTTCCCCTATCGGAGCCGCCCATGTTCGCCACTCTCTCCGCCAAGACCCTGCTGCGGTCCGTCGTCGCCGTGGTTGCGCTGATTGCTATCGGCCAGACCGCGCGGGATGCCTGGACTGCCGCCAACGCCCTCTCGCGGGCAGAGCGCATTCTGCGCGTCGTCGATGTCTCAGGGCCGGTGTTCACCACCCTGATCAACCAGCGGACCGACCGCAGCACCACGGTGCGAACGTGGAACGCGGCCGAGCCGATCACGCCGGCCAACCGGACCTACCTTGCCAAGCTGCGCGACGGCGAAATGCCGGCATTGCGGGCCACGCTGGAGAAGCTCGAGGGCCTTTCCTTTGCGGGGCGGGAACAGCTTCTGCCGGCGTTGCAGCGCTCCGAACAGACGCTGCTGCGCCTGCAGCGCGAATACTGGGATGGTGTCGCGAAGCCGAATTCGGGCCGCCGCCCGGCGCTTTCCGAGGAGTACAACACCGAAGGGATGGCCATGCAGGCCACGCTCGAGTCGATTGCCGGCAATCTGATCAGCGGTATCAAGCTGGCCGACCCCGCGGTGGACCAGATGCTCCAGATCAAGCAGCTCGCCTGGGCAGTCCGCAACAGCGGCGGCGAGGGCTCGCTGCTGATTTCCATTGGTCTCGGCGCCGGTAAGCTGCCTGCCGACGCGCGCAGCCGCTACGCCGCCTTCAACGGCGCCGCCCAGGCCAGTTGGGACGCGATCGAGGATCAGCTCCGCGGCATGCCGATCTCGCCGGCCTTCCAGGCGGCACTCAGCGCGGCCAAGAAGGAGTTTTTTGCCCCCGACTACGCCGCCACCCGCGAACGCCTGCTGACGGCCCTGATCGATGGCGGCAAGCCGGAAATGACGGTGGACGAATGGTCGCCCTACACGGTGCCCAAGCTCGGGGCGACGCTGGGTGTGGCCGAGGCGGCGCTTGCCGAGGCGCATGACCGCGCCCAGGCCGCGCGCGTGGGCGCATGGACGGAGCTGGTGACCAGCCTGGTGCTTCTTGTCGGTACCGTCGCCATCGCGGCCTTCGGTCTGTTCGCTATTGCGCGCCGGGTTATCCTGCCGCTCCAACTGCTGCGCGACGCCATGTCTCGCCTCGCGGCTGGTGATCTCTCGGCCACCGTCCAGCTCGGCGAACGGCGCGACGAGATCGGTGTGCTCGCCGGTACTTTCGCCAGTTTCCGTCAGAGTCTGGCCGATAAGGCTACCGCGGACGAGGCCCAGCGCGACATCCAGGCCCGCACCGAGGCTCGCCAGCACGTCATCGCTCAGCACATCGCTGGCTTCGAGGCCGAAGTCGGTACTGCGCTTGCGGAACTGGGCGGCGCCTCGCGCAGTATGAATCAGGCCTCGGGCGAAATGGCCGAGATTACCGAGAGTGGCAATGTGCAGATCCGCGCCGCCGCCGCCGCCGCGGATGACGCCTCCAGCAACGTTTCCGGCATC
>CAIWAJ010000432.1:0-1934 GCA_903910565.1 uncultured Rhodospirillales bacterium | reverse complement strand
GGGCGCGATGCCGTTCACCGGCTGCTTCGAAACCACCGATGGCGCGGTGGTGATCGTCGGCGCTTTCAAGGCCAATCCGTTGCAGGAAATCTGCATCGCCCTTGGCCTGCCCGACCTCTCCGCCGATCCGCGCTTCGACAGTTACGAGACGGCGAGCACCAACCGCAACGCGCTGCACGACATGCTGCGCGCCCGCATCGCCACCAACACCACCGAACACTGGATCGCCGCACTTGAGGGGCGGGATCTGCTGTGCTCCCCGGTGCGCCCGCTATTCGATGCGCTCTCCGACCCGCAGACCGAGATCAACGGCATGCTGCTGGGCGGCGGCCGCGATTTCGCCGCTGTCGGTTCGCCGGTGCATCTCTCCGATGGCGGCTTCACGCTCCGCCGCCTGCCGCCCAAGCTCGGCGGTGACGGGCGGGACGTGCTGGCCGAGTTCGGCTACACGTCCGCGGAAATCGACGGGCTCGCCGCGCGGAAAGTGCTGGCATGAGCGTCCGCCTCGAGATCACCAACCACGTCGCCCGCGTCACCATCGACCGCCCGGAGGTGATGAACGCGCTCGACATCACCACCGACCAGGCGCTGGAGGCGATCTGGCGGCAAATCGAGGCCAATCCGGATGTGCGCGCGGTTGTGCTGAGCGGCGCCGGCGAGCGGGCCTTCTGCGTCGGCTCGGACATGAAGAACGTCGAGAAATCCGGCCTGGAATACTGGGCGGAGGGCAACCCCAACGGCTTCGGCGGCATCGCGCTCCGCACCACGCTGGACGTGCCGGTGATCGCCCGCGTCAACGGCCACGCCCTGGGCGGCGGGTTCGAGATGGTGCTGGGCTGCGACATCATCATCGCCGCCGAGGAGGCCACCTTCGGCCTGCCCGAACCCCGCGTCGGCCGCCTGCCGCTCGATGGCGGCATGGTGCTGCTGCAACGGCAAATCCCGCATCACCTCGCCATGGGCATGCTGCTGACGGGCCGCCGCGCCAAGGCCGCCGAGCTGAAGGCACTTGGGTTGGTCAACGAGGTCGTCCCCCGCGCCGAGCTGGATGGGGCGGTGGAGCGCTGGCTCGCTGAGATTCTGGCCTGCGCACCGCTCTCTCTCCGGGCGATCAAGCAGACTGTGCGCCGCACCGCGCATCTCACGGCACAGGAAGCCCGCGAGCAGCGGCTGCCGGCATTGGTCGCCTGCCTGTCGAGCAAGGACGGCGCGGAGGGGGTGCTTGCGTTTCGGGAGAAGCGGGCGCCGGTTTGGACGGGGACCTGACATGGACAAGAAAGGGTGTTCTTTTTTGAAAAAAAGAACCAAAAAACTTTTATCCGTTTGGCGCCGCGCTCTCCCGGGAGGGGGCGAAGCCATTGATGAAAGTCTTTTTGCTTCTTTTTCTTCAGAAAAAGAAGGCCCTCCTTCCCTCTAATGCCCCATATCATCACCACAGCCTGCATCGACGTAAAAGACGGCGCCTGCGTGCACGCCTGCCCGGTCGATTGCATCTATGTCGGCGGACGGATGCTCTACATCCAGCCGGACGAGTGCATCGATTGCGGCGTGTGCCTCTCCTTCTGCCCAGTGGAGGCGATTTTCGAGGAGGCGCTGCTGCCGCCGGCGGAGGCGCATTTCCTCGCCGTCAACCGGGAGTTCTTCGGGTCGGAGGTGACTGGCTGGGGTGAGCCCGGCGGCGCCTCGCCGAAATTCACCACCACGCTCGATCACCCCGTCGTCGCCGCCCATCCCAAGCGATGAGCGTGCTGATCGCCAATGGGCTGGTGCTGGGTGACCATGGTTTCACCCCCGGCGCGGTGCTTGTGGAGGGCGACCGCATCGCGGCCATCGGAGAGGCCGCGGAATTGCGTCATCGCGCCGGCGAGGTGGTGGATGCCGCGGGGTGCTGGCTGATCCCCGGCCTCATTGACGCCCACGCCCACGGCTATTCG
>CAIWAJ010000431.1:0-2094 GCA_903910565.1 uncultured Rhodospirillales bacterium | reverse complement strand
GGCCCATGATGGCCCGCCCTGTGGTGGTCTTGCCGCAGCCGCTTTCGCCGACCAGGCCGAGCGTCTCGCCGGGCCGCACGATGAGGCTGACGCCAGCGACCGCGCGCACGGCGCCGGTCTGCCGACGCAGCAGGCCGGTGCGGATGGGGAATTCCACCCGCAAATCCGTCACCTCCAGCAGCGGCGCCGCCGTGTTGGCCGCGGTTTTGTGTGGCAGAGCGGGGAGCGGCAGGGTGGTGACCGCCTCGCCGGGGAAATGGCAGGCCACGCCATCGCGCTCCGGTGGCTCGCTGGCGCAGATATCGCGGGCCTGGCCGAGCGGGCAGCGCGGGCGGAAACTGCAGCCGGGGGTGAGCCGGCCGGGATGCGGCGGCTGGCCGGGGATGGCGGACAGCCGCGCCTCATCGGCATCGATCCGCGGTAGGCTGCGCAGCAGGGCGGCGGTGTAGGGGTGGCGCGGGCTGCGGAAAATCTCCGCCACCTCGCCGGTCTCGACGATCCGCCCGGCATACATCACCGCCACCCGGTCCGCGACTTCGGCGATCACCCCGAGATCATGGGTGATCAGGATCACCGCCGCCCCGGTCTCGCGCTGGCGGCGGGCCAACACCGCCAACACTTGGGCCTGGACGGTCACATCGAGCGCCGTCGTCGGTTCGTCCGCGATGATCAACCGCGGATTGCCGGCCATCGCCATGGCGATCACGGCGCGTTGGCGCATCCCGCCGGAGAACTGGTGCGGGAACTGGCCGATCCGCGCCGCGGGGTCCGGCAC
Organism: uncultured Rhodospirillales bacterium; assembly: GCA_903910565.1. Classification (GTDB taxonomy): domain Bacteria; phylum Pseudomonadota; class Alphaproteobacteria; order Acetobacterales; family Acetobacteraceae; genus CAIYPH01. The sequence continues at coordinate 1,319 of CAIWAJ010000431.1, read as the reverse complement.
GTCCACCTCGCGCAGCAGGGCCTCCGCCCGCGCTGGCGCCTGGTCCTGTCGCAGCGTGCCATGCGCGACCTGGCCCTCGGTGATCTGGCGACCCACGGGGAAAACCGGGTTCAACGTCGTCGCCGGGTCCTGGAATATCATGCCGACATCGCGGCCGCGCATTTGGCGGAGGGCTTCGGCGTTCGCGGTGGTGACGTCGATCCCGGCCAGGGTGATCTGGCCGGAAACCCGCGCCGTCGGGCCGAGCAGGCCAGTCAGCGCGAGGGAGGTTACGCTTTTTCCGGAGCCCGATTCCCCGACAATGCCCAGGACCTCGCCGGGGTAGACATCGAAGCTGAGCCCGCGCACCGCCGGCACCGGGCGGCCGGTGGCCACGAAGGTGACTTCGAGGCCACGGACCGAGACGACCGGCGCCGTCACCGGTGGCTGCTTAGCCGGTGAACCCGATGGTGCGGGCGACCAGCATGTTGTCGATCTCCGGCGTAAACCCGCTGACCTTCTTGTTCGCCACGATCAGCCCGAGGTCGAAGGTGTTGGTGGGGATGGCGAAGGAGGATTCGATCATGGCCTTGTTGAGTTCGGCGTAGGCGGCTTTCACGCCGTCGCCGGAGCCGAAAGTGGTGTTGACCTTCTCGATCGCCGCCACGTAGGCGGGGTGGGGGTGCGGGTCGCCGAGCACGGGGTTTTTGGCGGTGCGGTAGATGGAGTTGGTGGCGACGCGGGTGGGGAATTTCTGCACGTTGCCGACGCCGCCGAACATGGCGTCGAACTTGCCTTGCAGCATGGCGTCAACGAATTCGCCGCCCTGGCGCAGTTCGAGGTCGATCTTGATGCCGACCTTGGCGAGCGTGCTTTGCACGATCTGGCTGATCGCCACGCCGTCCTCGTCGCCGGCGTTGACCAGGAGTTTCCAGTTGCTCATCTCGGCTTCGGAGAGGCCGGACTCCTTGAGCAGCGCCTTGCCCTTATCGAGGTCGAACGCATAGGCGGTGTCGTAGGATTTGTCGGCCGCGGGGCTGGAGGGCGCCCAGGGCAGCGCGGTGACGACACCGAGCCCGGCATAGCCCACGCGCAGGATGGCGCGGCGGTCCATCAGATGGTTGAAGGCCTGGCGGAACTTGGCGTTTTTGAACGGGCCGCGGGTGGAGTTGATGCGCAGGACCTGCACCAGCGGGCCGGGGCCTTGGATGAGCGTGTAGCCGGCATCGCGCAGCCGCACCGCGGCACGGCCGCCGCCGCCGTAGATCACGTCCACCGCGCCCGATTCGAGCGCGGCATTGGCGGCGTTGTTGTCGGAGAAAATGGTGAACACCACGTCG
>CAIWAJ010000430.1:0-6512 GCA_903910565.1 uncultured Rhodospirillales bacterium | reverse complement strand
GGCGCTGCTCGCCAAGGTCAACGAGACGCTGCTGGCGATGGACCAGGCCGGCGAGATCAACCTGCTGTGGGACAAGTGGCTCGGCCCGAATACCGAGTTCAAGATGAGCCGCACCGACAAGGTGGTGCCGTTCAAGGACCTGAAGTTCACGCCGCTGCCGTGATTCGAGACGGCTAGGAAGGGTGTTCTTTTTGTGAACAAAAAGAACCAAAAAAACTTTTTGCTCCACCCATGCCGTTGGCGTACGTCCCGCGGATAAGTGGGAGCGGCACACACCAAAGGAAGAAAAGTTTTTTGCTCCTTTTTTTCAAAAAAGGAGCGCTTCCCTACTTCCCAGCGGCACGTCTAGATGTTGCCTCGCGGAGCGACTGGAACGTCACGTACAACATCGGAATGAGGAAAATCCCGATGGCGCTCGCCGCGATCATGCCGGCGAAGACCGGCAGGCCGACCGAGCGGCGGGACAGCATGGCGGCGCCCTGGGCGGTAACGAGAGGGACGAGGCCGAGCACGAAGGCGATCGAGGTCATCATCACCGCGCGGAACCGCATGCGGGCGCCGAGCACCGCGGCTTCGCGGATGGCCATGCCGCCTTCGCGCTGCTCCTTGGCGAATTCAACGATCAGGATGCCGTTCTTGGCCGCGAGGGCGATCAGCACGACGAGGCCGATCTGGCCATAGAGGTCGAGCGGCTTGCCGGTCAGCCAGAGCCCGGCATAGGAGCCGAACACGCCGACCGCGACCGAGAGCAGCACGGGGATGGGGATCACCCAGCTTTCGTAGAGCCCGACCAGGAAGAGGTAGGCGAACAGCACGGCGAGCGCGAGGATCGGGCCGGTCTGCCCGGCGGCGAGTTTCTCCTGGTAGGAGGTGTCGGTCCATTCGTAGTCGTAGCCGGCGGGCAGGGCGCGGGTGGAGACGTCCTCCATCGCCAGCAGTGCGTCGCCCGAGGACATGCCGGGGCGGGGCGAGCCGAGCAAAGTGATGGTGCGGTAGTTGTTGTAGCGGCTGATGGTCTGCGGGCCGAGCACGATGCGGTTATCGGCGATGGCGCGCAGCGGTACCATGCCGCCCTGGCGGTTGCGGACCTGGATTTTCCAGATTGACTCGATGTCGGTGCGGTCCGCCGCCTCGCCTTGGACGTTGACTTGCCAGACGCGGCCGAACAGGTTGAAATCGTTCACGTAGATGCCACCGAGGGTGGCCTGGAGGGCGTTGAAAACATCGCTCATCGCGAGGCCCAACGCCTGCGTCTTGTCGCGGTCGATATCAAGATAGAGCATCGGCGTGGTGGCCGAGAAGGTGGAGAATACCCGCGTCAGCCGCGGGTCGGAATTCGCCGCGCCCATCAATCCGCCGAGCACGCTGGCCATTTCGGCGGGCTCGCGGCCCTCGAGGTTCTGCATCTGGTAGGTGAAGCCGCCGCCGGTGGAGAGGCCGATGATCGGCGGCAGGTTGAGCGGGAAGGCAATGGCGCCGCGTACCGATTGTAGCCCGCCGAACACGCGGCCGATCACCGCCTGCACGCTGTCGGCGGCGGTGGCGCGATCGGCGAAGGGCTTGAGGCCCACCACCATGAAGGCGGCGTTGCTTTGGGCGGAGCTGTCGAGGAAGGAGAAGCCGACGATGGCCAGCGTCTTCTCGACCTGCGGGATCTGCTTCAGCAGCCCCTCGATCTGCGCCACCACGGCGCGGGTGCGGCCGACCGAGGCGCCATCGGGCAACTGGACGGGGATGAAGAAGGCGCCTTGGTCCTCCTCCGGCAGGAAGCCGCCGGGGGTGATCAGCGAGAGGCCCCAGATGCCGGCGCCGAAGCCGCCGATCAGCGGGATGGCGATGATCGCGACGCGCACCAGACGGCGCACGCCGCCGGCATAGAGATCGCGCGTGCCATCGATGCCGCGCAGCACGCGGCCCATGATGCCCCGGTTCTTGTCGGTGTGGCGCAGGAAGACGCCGCAGAGCGCGGGCGACAGGGTCAGCGCGTTGGTCGCCGAGATGATCATGCCGACGCTGATGGTGACGGCAAACTGGCGGAACAATTGGCCGGAAAGGCCGGGGATGAAGCCGATGGGGACGAACACCGAGAGCAGCACCAGCGAGATCGCGATGATCGGGCCGGTGATCTGCGTCATCGCCTTCTTGGCGGCCTCGCGCGGCGAGAGATGCGGCTCGTCCTCCAGCACGCGCTCGACGTTCTCCACCACCACGATCGCGTCATCAACGACGATGCCGATCGCCAGCACCATTGCCAGGAGGGTGACGGTGTTGGCGGTGAAGCCGATCACCAGCAGCACGGCGAAGGTGCCGATCAGGCTCACGGGCACGGCGACGATGGGGATGATGGTGGCGCGCAGATTGCCGAGGAAGAGGAAGACCACGATGACGACGAGGATGAAGGCTTCGCCGAGGGTCTTGATCACCTCGCGGATGGTATCCGAGACGAACGTGGAGCTGTCGTAGAAGACGATCTTCTTCATGCCCTCGGGGAAGCGGGCGGCCAGCTTGTCGAGCGTGGTGGCGACGCGCTTGGAGGTTTCCACCGCGTTGGCGCCGGGGGCGAGGAAGATGCCGATGGAGATGGCGGGGTTGCCGTTCAGCCGGCTCTCGGTGTCCATACTGGCGGCGCCCAACTCGACGCGGGCGACATCGCGCACCCGCAGCACCGAGCCGTCGGCATTGGCGCGCAGGATGATGGCGCCGAACTCCGCGGGGTCGGCCAGGCGGCCTTTGGTTTGCAGGTTGATCTGGATCTGCTGGCTGTCGGGTGCCGGATTCGCGCCGAGGCGGCCGACCGCGGCCTGCACGTTCTGCGCCTGGATCGCCCCGATGACATCCGACGGCGCGAGGCCGAGTTCGATCATGCGGGCGGTGTCGAGCCAGATGCGCATCGAGTAGTCCTGCGCGCCGAACACGAAGGCCTGACCGACGCCGGGGACGCGGGAGATCGCGTCGAGCACGTTGATGGTAACGTAGTTGCTGATGAACAGCGGGGTCTGCTTGGGGTTCCCGGCGGCGTCGGCCTCGCTGTAGAACTGCAGGAAGGACAGGATGGCCGAGGAGCGCTTCTGCACCACCAGCCCGCTGCGCTGCACCTCGGCCGGCAGGCGGGCGAGGGCGGCCTGGACGCGGTTGTTGACGTTCACCGTCGCGATGTCCGGGTTGGTGCCGGGCGCGAAGGTGACGGTGAGCCCGTAGCTGCCATCGTTGGAGCTGTTGGACTTCATGTAGAGCATCTGGTCGACGCCGTTGACCTGCGCCTCCAGCGGCTGGGCCACGGTCGCCTCGACCACGGCGGCGGCGGCGCCGGGGTAGCGGGTGGAGACCTGGACCTGCGGCGGCACGATATCGGGGAACTGCGCGACGGGGATGCGCAGCATGCCGATCAGCCCGGCCATGGTGGTGACGATGGCGATGACGATCGCCAGCCGCGGCCGGTCAATGAAGATGGCGGAGAACATCGGCTCAGCCGGCCGGCTTCGGGGCAATGGGGGCGCCGGGCGGAGGGGCGCCGGCGGGCAGCGGGTTCACCTCGATGCCCGGACGGACGCGCTGGATGCCGTCGACGATGACGGTTTCGCCCTCCTTCAGCCCGCCGGTCACCAGCACAAGCGTGCCCTGTGGCGCGCCAAGCTGGACGCGGCGGAGCTGCACCTTCCTGGCCTCGTCCACCGCGTAGACGAAGGCGCCCTGCTGGTCCTGCGCGACCGCGGCGCGGGGCACGGCGATGGCCTGGATCGGCGCGATGCCCTCGACGGAGGCGGTGACGAAGGCGCCATCCACCAGGTCCCGGTTGCCCGGCTCGCCGGGCTTGGCGCCCTTGCGCAGCGGATTGGGCACGCGGGCGCGCAGCATGATGGTGTCGGTGCCGGGGGTGACCGAGGGATCTGCGTAGTCGATCTTCCCGGTCGAGCCATGCACGGTGCCGTCCGGCAGCCGAAGGCGGACCGCCACCGCGGCGTATCCGCCCTCGCCGGCGTAGCGGTCGCGCAGCGCTGTGGCGGTGCGGGTGGGGACGGGGAACAGCACGTACATCGGGTCCTGACTGACGATGCTGACCAGGGGTCCGAAGGCCGGGGTGACGAGGTTGCCGATGGCGAGCGCGGAGCGGCCGATTTTTCCGGCGACCGGGGCGTGGATCTCGGTATAGCCGAGATTGATCGCGGAAATCCGCGCCTGGGCCTCGGCGGCCTTGAGCTGTGCGGTGTAACTGGCCTGCTGTGCCACCGCGTCGTCGAACTGTGCCCGTTGGCCGGCCGGGGTGTTCTGCAGCGCCTGGGAGCGGGCGAGGGCGATGGTGGCGTTGCGCAGCAGGGCGGTCATCTGCGCGACGGTCGCCTGCTTGGCGGCGAGGTCGGCCTCGAAGGGCGGGCGCTCGAGCCGGTAGAGCAGATCGCCCTCGGCGACCTCGGCGCCCTCGATGAAGGCGCGCTCCACGATCGTGGCGGAGACGCGGGCGACGATGTCGACCTTGTCGGTCGCCTGGATACGGCCAACGAAATCCTGTGTTTCGGTGACGGCGCTCCTCTTCATCGTCATCACCCCCACCGCCGGTGGCCCGGCGGGGCCGAACTGGGCGGCGGCCGGACCGGTCATCACCAGGCTGAGGAGCAGCAGAACGGCAAGACGCATCGGATCACCCCGGGCAGCGCCGCGGGAGACGTCCCCCGGCGAATGTTGCATTGCACATATGGCATTCCCTGGCGATCTGGCGAGCCCCCCGTTAACCGAAGTGCACGGTACTCACATCTCCGTCGCATGGCTGCCGCGGATGGCTCGGATGCGCTATAGCGACGTCCACCCCTTCGGAGAGATGACATGCGACGCGCAACAGCCGGTTTGGCGTGGACTGGAATGGCGTTGGCGCTCGCCATGCCGGCACGCGCCGCGGTGACGGAGGAGGCGGCCGCGGCGCTGCAGCGCGATCTGCGCGGCTGGGTGGCAGGCCTGCTTGCGCCGCTCGTTGCCCCCGAGTCCGTTCCGCTGCGGGTGCTGGCGGCGGGCGACGCGTATCGGCTCGAAGTCACGGCCATTGCGCTATCGCAGGTGAACATCACCTACGACACGCCGGTAACCGCCGCCATCCGGCCGCTGGATGGCGGGCGCTGGGCGATCGAGGACTACCGGATGCCCGCGATGATCAGCGTCGCCTTGCCCCAGGGCGGCGCCAAGCTGTTCTCGATGGCGATCGGCCAGCAGCAGGCGCGCGGAGTATTCGACCCGTCCTATCGCACGGCCTCGCGCTTCGAAGCGAAGCTGGCCAATATCGTGGAGGAATTCGCCGGCCCGAGTGGCCCCTCGACCACGCGGATCGGAGCGTTCGACTACAGCACTACCTGGGAGCCGGCGGGCGAGGGCTATATCGACACGGCCGATCGCATGCGCATGACCGGATATGCTGCCACACAGGTCATGCCGGACGGGCAGGAGATGCGTATCACCGCGCGTGAGATCGACGCCACCACCAAGGGCGTCGGCATCAACCCCGCCAATGCCGCCGCCACGGTGCGAAGCCTGGCCTTGCTGGCCGGCGACCTGATGGCGCGCCCCGATGGCGTCAAGGGTGACAATCCGGAGGGGCCAACCCCGGGGCAACGGCAATTGCTGCATGCGGTGCTTGACAGCATGACGGCCGTGTTCGTGCGGTTGGAGACCGAGCAGACCTGGTCTGGCCTCACGGTGGCGGGCGGCGCCGGCGGAGGACAGCTCGACCGGGTGAGCCTCGCCTCGCGCATGGCGGCCCCCGGCGGCAAAGCGGAATTCGGCCTGCGGCTGGAATTCTCCGGATTGCAGTCCGCGCTGATCCCGCAGGGGCCGATCCGCCAGCTCATCCCCCGCCGGATCGCGGTTGCCCCACGCCTCACCGGAGTTGCGAAGTCCGAGGTTCTGGCCTTCCTCGGTCGCGCGATCGACGTCGCAGGCCACGACGACGCCGACCTTCAGGGCGAAGCGCAGGAGCTGCTCTCAGCCAATCCCGCGACCATCGCGCTCGACGATCTCGATATCGACCTCGGGATCGCCCGGCTGCGCGGTGCCGGTGAACTCAAGATTGCCGCGGCGGATGACATCGGCGGTACGGCGGAACTGCGGATGACCGGCCTCGACGCCCTGTTGCGCACCCTGCGCCAGGTGCCGGAGGCCGCCGCTGCGGCGCCAGTGCTGCTGATGCTCAAGGGCCTTGGCGAGGTCTCAGGCAACGAGACGGTGTGGCGGATCGAATATGCCGATCAGAAAGTCACGGTGAACGGCAATGATTTGTCGGGGATGATCCCAAAGAAGAAGTAAGCGGTTCTTTTTTGAAAAAAAGAACCAAAAAACTTCTATCCGTTTGCTTCGCGGTCTCCTTGGAAAACTCCGCACCAAACGGGTAGAAAAAGTTTCGCTCTTATTGCGTCATCTGTTGAGATCTGCGATTCTACTCCCCGGCGTCAGGGGAACATCTCAGGTATGGACAAAGTGGCGTTTGGGCGGTGGCTTGCCGGGATTGGAGAGCTCGATGGCGCCCAGCGTAT
>CAIWAJ010000429.1:0-3338 GCA_903910565.1 uncultured Rhodospirillales bacterium | reverse complement strand
GCCGCGGGCGCGGTCCATCTTCAGGATCTGGAAGGGCTGCGGCATGCCCATCAGCGGGCCGACGTCGCGCACCGGGCGGATATCGACCTGCGAGCCGGGCAGGAAGGCCACGGCGCCGCCGAGATCGACGGTGAAGCCGCCCTTGACGCGGCCATAGATGGTGCCGTTGACGCGCTGCTGCGCTTCGAACGCCTTCTCGAGCGCGGTCCAGGCCTCCTCGCGGCGGGCCTTTTCGCGCGAGAGCACGATTGTGCCGTCACGGTCTTCATAGCGCTCAACGAAGAGCTCGATCATGTCGCCGGGCTTGACGTCCGGGGCGGCGCCGGGCGGGCCGAATTCCTTGAGGGCGACACGGCCCTCGCTCTTGAGGCCGACATCGACGATGGCGAATTCGTCGGTCAGGCGGACGACGCGGCCGGTGACGACGGAGCCGTCGAAGCCGGTGTCCTTGCCCAGGGTCTCGTCGAGCAGGGAGGCAAAATCTTCGGTGGGACGCGTGAGGGTGGTGGACATAGGGTAGGGTGGTTCCTGCGAGGCCCCGGAGGGGCTGCCGGTATGCGCGCTTCACGGAAAGCACGACATGCCCGCGCCGCCCGATCGGGCTTCGGCGCAGGCCAGGTTGACATAAACGCTGCCCACCATGGGCCAGCGCGGGCGGACACAACTCCCGCGGGCGCACGGAGTCAAGCGCGGCAGTTGAAGATCAGGCCCGCGCCGCGAGCCGTGCCTCCACCAGTTCCACCGCGGCGCGAAAGGCGCCCTCGGCGTCGAGTCCGCTGGTGTCGAGCACCAGCGCGTCCTCGGCCGGCTTCATCGGTGCCGCGTCTCGCCCGGCGTCGCGGGCATCGCGGGCGGCCATTTCGGCGGTCACCGCCTCAAGTGTCACCAAAGAATCACGCGCCACGACCTCCAGCCAGCGCCGATGGGCGCGGGCGGCGGGGGAGGCGGTGACGTAGAGCTTCACCGCCGCGTCGGGAAAAATCACCGTACCGATGTCCCGACCATCGAGCACCGCACCCAGCCTGGCCGCGAAACTCCGCTGGAAATCCACCAGGGCGGCGCGGACGCCGGGATGGGCGGCGACGGTGCTGGCGGCATCATCGGCCGGCGGGCCACGCAGATCGCCGCGCTGGAGGTCTTCCGGGCGCAGCGCGCGGGCGGCGGCCTCGGCGTCGGCGGCATCACGCGGATCGCCTGCTACATCGAGCACGCGGCGGCCGACGGCGCGGTAGAGCAGGCCGGTATCGAGGTAGGGCAGGCCGTACTGGGCGGCCAGCCGCCGGGCCAGCGTGCCCTTCCCCGCCGCCGCCGGGCCGTCAACGGCGATCACCACGCCGGTCATGCCGCGATGATCGCCGGCGTGCCCCCGTTGCCGACCAGCCCGTTCATCAGGCGCACGAAACCGGGAAAACTCGTGTCGATGAAGCTCGCATCATCCACCGAAACCGGCTCGCGCGCGGCGAGGCCGAGCACCAGGGCGCTCATGGCAAGCCGATGATCCATATGGGTTTCCACCATCGCGCCCCCCTGCGGCGCGGCGCCGGTGCCGTGGACGATCAGGTCATCGCCCACGATCTCCACCTTCACCCCATTGGCCGCCAGCAGCGCGGCGGTCGCGGAAAGCCGGTCGCTCTCCTTCACCCGCAACTCCTTCAGGCCGAGCATCCGCGTGGTGCCGGTGGCGAAGGCGGCGGCCACGGCGAGCACCGGGTATTCGTCGATCATCGAGGGCGCGCGCTCCCACGGCACCTCCACGGCGCGGAGCGGGCCGTGCGAAACCACCAGATCGCCCACGGGCTCGCCGCCCTCGGTGCGGGCGTTCTCCACCACGAGGTCGGCGCCCATTTCGCGCAGCGTGGTGAACAGGCCGCAGCGCAGCGGGTTGAGCCCGAGGCCCTCGACGCGCACCCGCGAGCCCGGCACCAGCAGGGCGGCCACCACGGCGAAGGCGGCGGAGGAGGGGTCACCCGGGACCACCACATCGGCGGCGCGCAACTCGGGTTGCCCGGTCAGGGCGATGATCCGCCCGGCGCCCAATGTCTCCACAGTTACCGAGGCGCCGAAATGGCGCAGCATGTTCTCGCTGTGGTCGCGCGTCGCCTCGGGCTCCTCGATCCGGGTGATCCCGGCGGCATTCAGCCCGCACAGCAGCAGCGCCGACTTCACCTGCGCCGAGGGCACCGGCACGCGATACTCGAGCGGCAGCGCCTCGCGGGCCCCCTCGATCGACAACGGCAGCCGCCCCCCCTCGCGCGAGGCGAATCGCGCCCCGCAGGCCGCCAGCGGATCGGTGACCCGGCGCATCGGGCGGCGGCGCAGGCTCGCATCCCCGGTCATGACAGAATAGAAGGGGTGGCTGGCGAGGATCCCGGTCAGCAGCCGCGCCGCGGTGCCGGAATTGCCCATGTCCAGCACATCCGCCGGCTCCACCAACCCGCCGACCCCGCGCCCGGACACGCGCCACGCACCCGGGCCGTCCTGCGCCACCTCGGCCCCCAGCGCGCGCATGGCGGAAGCGGTGCGCAGCACGTCCTCGCCTTCCAGCAGGCCGGAAATCCGGGTTTCCCCCACCGCCAGCGCCCCGAACATCAAGGCGCGATGGCTGATCGACTTGTCGCCCGGCACCGTGATCGTGCCGGCGAGCGGAGCTGCGGGGCGGGTGGACCGCAGGGGCGTGAGCGTGTTCATGCTTCGGCCATTAGCATGGTGCGCGACGATTGGCACGATCCACCCATCTTGCGTTATTCGCGGCAACACGGCAGATGTCGTTTGACATGACGACGCAGCGGTGGCATTCCGCGCGCCCTTCGGCCCCCCAATCGAGGCGACCCATGGCGAAGCCTGAACTCGGCAACAAGCGCGTTTGCGTCTCCTGCGCGACGCGGTTTTTCGATCTCCTGAAGCAGCCCGCGGTTTGCCCGAAGTGCAGCACGGAGCAGCCGGCCGAGCAGCCGCGCCTGCGCCGCGCACCCGGCAACGTGCTGGATGACAAACGCCGCCCCAAGGCCGCCGTGGTTCCGGGCCTCGAGGATACCGACGTCGAGGTCGAAGTCGCGGAGGAGGAAGGCGAGGAGGATGTCCTCGAGGATACCTCCGATCTCGAGGACGACGCCGACGGGATCGCCGTCGAGGTCGAGACCGAGGGGAACGACGAGGAGCGCTAAGCGCTTCTTTGAAGGAAGAAAGCGCTTCTTTTTGAAAAAAGAAGCAAAAATTTCGCTCTTATTGCGTCATCTGTTGAGATCTGCGATTCTACTCCCCGGCGTCAGGGGAACATCTCAGGTATGGACAAAGTGGCGTTTGGGCGGTGGCTTGCCGGGATTGGAGAGCTCGATGGC
>CAIWAJ010000428.1:0-5290 GCA_903910565.1 uncultured Rhodospirillales bacterium | reverse complement strand
GCCTCCCAGGGCGTGCGGAGTTGCGCGACCATCCGGTCGAACGTGACGACGCTCACGCCGGTCAGGCGGCGAAAGCAGGTGCTGCGACGAAGCTGGGAGGCGGACAAAGCATGCGCCACGTCTGGGGCTCCTTCTCAATGACGGAGTCCTATGAATCCTATCCACCCGTGATCTGGGAATCCCCTGATTTCATATCGATTCCGCGCCGCGGTGGGCCGACTTCCGCAACAGGTCTATTCATGCGCGGCCACCGCGGCGCGGCGCCGTTTAACAGTCAAATCCCGGCAACCCTGCCGGCCATGCCGCCGGTACGCACCGTGACAGGCCGCGTCGCGGTGACCGTGAATAGGCCGCCGAAACAGGGGCCGGCCGGCCCGGACATTCCTCGATTTGAGACAGACCCAAATTTAGAGTGCCGTTCCGCCCGCGTGTCACGCCACGCCGTGGCCGCCAACGATTATCACTGTTGGCATGCCAACGTAAAGAACACGTTTAGATCCTTGCTTCGCTGACAAATTCTGCCGAACCGCGCGGCGTCCGGCAACGATCTTGCTGGCACGCGCCCGCGCCGTGACATGCGTTATTTTAGAGATTAACATCAAAATTATGACGTCTTAATAAATGATAAAACTTGACCTTTTCGTGACGAACCCATTAATGGTTGGTCAATCCAGCGCAAGATGCCTTATGCGATCGCGGTGGGGACGATACGAGGGGAAACCTGTTGTTGCAGCCGCGGTATCCGCAACGTCACCACGAACCGATCCAGGGCGGCGCATGACGCGCGTGTTCGGCCATTTTGTTGCCCTCGAGATGTTCGGCCTCTGGCTGCTCGAGTTCGTGCCTTGCCTGCTCGCACTCTATATCCTGTTGCTGCCCTCCGGTTCAGCCGAATGGGCCGATGTGGTGGTGTTGCAGCACTCGATCACCCTGGCCCTGGCGATCAGTGCCGTCTGGGTCGCGGTCGGCCTCTATCAGCCCGAAGTCTGCCAGGAGAACTGGCGCCTGTTCCTCGGTTCGGCGATCGGCGGGCTGCTGACCCTGCCCGCGGTGGTCGCGGTTGACCTGGTGTTGCGCCTCGATGTCACCGGCGTGCTCGGCGCCAGCGCGATGCGCCCGGTACAGTTCGTGCTGACCTGGATCGCCTTCCTGTTCGCCACCCGCTATTTGTTCCGCCTCGCGCTGCGGCTCAACCTGTTCGCCCGCCCGGTGATGATCGTCGGCACCCCCGCCGATGCGGCGGAAACCCGCGCCGCCATTGCCCGGGTGCGCACCGGCTTTTTCCGCGTGGTCGCGATCGCCGAGCCTGGTGACATCGCGGCCCTGGCGCCGGCGCGGCTGCGCCAGCTTGGTGTGTGGGCGGTGCTGGTCACCGAGCGTTGCCGCGGGTTGGTGCCGCAGGACCTGCTGATGCGCAGCAAGTCCGCCGGCATGCATATCTATAGTGACGTCGAGTTCCGCGAGCAGCAGTTGCGCCGTATCGATCTCGAGCACCTCGCGCCGGATTGGCTGCTGTTCGCCCCCGGCCTCACGCGCGGCCCGCTTGAGGAATCGCTGCGGCGCATGCTCGATATCATGCTTAGCCTTGCCATTGTGGTCTTCACCGCACCGGTGCTGCTGCTGGCAATGCTGGCGATCCGCCTCGATAGCCCCGGCCCCCTGTTCTACCGCCAGGACCGGGTCGGCCTGCATGGCCGCGTCTTCACCCTCTTCAAACTGCGCTCGATGCGCCTGGACGCCGAAGCCGGCGGGCCGGCCTGGGCGGCGCAGCACGATTCACGCGTCACGCGGGTCGGCGGGTTTCTGCGGCGCACCCGCATCGACGAGCTGCCGCAGCTGTTCAACGTGCTGCGGGGTGAGATGGCCATCGTGGGGCCGCGGCCCGAGCGGCCGCATTTCGTCGGGCAGCTCGCCCGCGCCATTCCCTTCTACGGCGATCGGGCCGCGGTGCGGCCGGGCATCACCGGCTGGGCGCAGGTGAATTACCCCTATGGCGCCTCGGTCGAGGATGCCCGGCACAAGCTGTCCTATGACCTTTACTATATCAAGCGCCGCAGCCTGTTCCTCGACATGCTGATCCTGATCGCCACCGTGCGGGTGGTGTTGTTTCAGGAAGGGTCCCGGTAGCGGCCGGGGCCGGAAGCAAGCGGTTCTTTTTTGAAAAAAAGAACCAAAAAACTTTTATCCGTTGGCCTGGGAGTTTCCCGGGGACACACTGAAGCAAACGGATCAAAATGTTTTTGCTTCTTTTCTCAAAAAGAAGCGCTTTTCTCCTTCCACCTCACGGGTCGCCGCGATGTTTGACGTCACGTTCATTCTGCACGCCGCCTGCGCGGCCCTCTACGCGGTGCTCGCGCTGCTGATCCTGCTGCGCGGCCGTAGCGGACCGACGGGGGCGATGTTCGCCGCCGGCTGCCTGGCGACGGCTGCCTGGGCGACGGCGGTTGCCGCGATGTCCTTCGCGCCGGTGGCGCCGCTGGCCTTTGGGCTCGATCTGCTGCGCCCCGCGGTATGGCTGGTGTTCATCCTGCACCTCTATCGCCGCGCCGCCCTCGGTGGCCGCCAGCCCTATCAGCTGTATATCCTGCTGGCTTTCGTCGCCGCCCTGGCCGTGGCGGCGATCCTGCTGTCGGGCCGCGGGGCGGGAGGTATCTACAGCCTGCGCAGCGTTTGGCTGATGGCGCAGATGGGCTTTGCCGTCGGCACCATCCTGGTGATCGAGAACCTCTACCGCGGCACCCGCGAGGAGGTGCGCTGGCATATCAACCTGCCCTGCATCGCCCTCGGCGCCCTGGCCGCCTATGACGCCGTGCTCGCCGGCGACACGCTGCTGTTCCACGACCTCTCCCCCATGCTGTTCAACGGCCGGCCGATCGCGGCGACCTTCATCGTGCCGCTGCTCGCGCTTGCGGTGGTGCGCAACCGGCGCAACTGGGACGTCGAGCTGCACATCACCCGCACGGCGGCGGTCCACACGGCGAGCCTGATGATGGCCGGGCTGTTCCTGCTCGGCCTGGTCGGCGCCAGCCAGGCCTTCCGCTACTTCGGCGGCGACTGGTCGGGGGTGGCGGAAATCGCACTGCTGTTCGGCGGCCTGCTCGGGGTCACCGTGCTCGCCACCTCGCGCTCGGCGCGCTCGCGGCTGCGCTTCCTGCTCATCGACCACTTCTTCGCCAACCGCTACGACTACCGCCGCGAATGGATGCGCTGCATCACCACCCTCTCGGCGACCGAGGGCTACATCGCCCTGCACGCACGGGTGATCCGCGCGCTCGCCGACATCGTCGACAGCCCCGGCGGCCTGCTGTTCGTGCGCGAGGGGGAAGCCGGTTACGAATGGGCGGGCTCCTGGAGCATGCCTGCGGCCACCGTGTCGATCGCCGCGGATGATTCCATCGTCACCGGGCTGCGGGGGGGCGATTGGATCGTCGAAATGGCCAATATCCCGCCACGCGATGGGTTGCCGGCGGCCTGGCTGGCCACCCCGCTTAATCACGGTGGGGCGTTAATCGGCTTCATCTTGCTGGCTCCCCCCCGCGCCCCCTTCCGGCTTGATCGCGAGGTGTTCGACCTGCTCCGCGTCGTCGGCCGTCAGGTCGCCACCGTGGTGGCCGAGCAGCGCGCCGCCGAGGTGCTGATGCAGACCCGCCAGCTCCACGAATATTCCAAGCGGTTCGCCTTCGTCGCGCATGACATCAAGAATGTCTCGACCCAGCTGACCCTCGTGCTGTCCAACGCCGAGGTGCACATGGACAATCCCGAGTTCCAGCGCGATATGCTGGCCACCATCCGCGCCGCGGTGGCCAAGATCGGCGCCCTGATCAAGCGGCTGGAAACGCCTGACAACCCCGTCAACCAGGCCGTGCTGCTGCCCGGCGAGCGGATCGTGCCGATCATCGCCAACGCCGCGCGCGCCACCGGGATGGATATCCGCTTCGACAACGGCGCCGACGGCACCGGCGTCGCCATGGCCGCCGCGAGCCTGGACGCGGTGGTCACCCATCTGCTCAACAACGCCATCGAGGCTACCCGCACCGCCCACCCGGCGGACCCGCCGCCGGTGCACATCACGTTGCGCCATGAAGGCCGCCGCACGGTGATTGACATCGTCGACGAGGGGCCGGGCATGACGCCGGATTTCGTCCGCGACGGCCTGTTCCGCCCCTTCCGCACCAGCAAGCCCGGCGGCTCGGGCATCGGTGCGTATCAGGCGCGCGAGCTGCTGCGCGAGGCGGGCGGCGATCTGGTGGTGATTACCCGGCCGGGCGCCGGCACCACCATGCGGCTTCTGCTCCCGGCGGTGGAGGGAGCGGTTTAGTAGAGTGCCAGGTCGGAGAAGCAAGAGTGTTCTTTTTGTGAACAAAAGGAACCAAAAAAACGTTGCATGACGTCGTTGCCTTCGGCGCGGCTAAGCGGGAAGCTGGGGAGCGGTAAACAGCAATCGGATAAAATTTTTTTCTTCTTTTTTTCAAAAAAGAAGCGCTTCCCTCCCTTCAAAGCCACCCGGCTTAAGCTCATTGTGCTACCGGCGCGGCAGAGACTGCCATTCTCGCGCATCGCGTGGCACAATATGGCTCACGGACTCCCCCGCCCCGACTCAGGAATGAGATGAGCAAACCCAAGCTGTTGATTGTCGAGGACGACGAAGGACTGGCCGGCCAGTACCGCTGGGCCTTCCCGGCCTGCGACGTCATCATCGCGGGCAGCCGCCCGCAGGCGCTCGCCGCCCTGCAGCGCGACCGCCCGGCGGCGGCAATTGTCGATCTCGGCCTGCCGCCCGACCCCGACGGCGTCTCCGAGGGCTTCGCCACGCTCGATGCACTGCTGCGCCAGGCGCCGGATCTCAAGGTGGTGGTCGCCACCTCGCATGGAGACAAGATGCATGCGCTGCGGGCGATCTCCTCCGGCGCCTATGATTTCTGCGAGAAACCCGCCGACATCGCGCTGCTGCGCACCATCATCGAGCGCGCGCTCGCCGTGCACGCGCTGGAGGAGGAGAACCGCCGCCTCTCCGAGGCCCAGGCCCCCTCCCCCATCAAGCGCATCATCACCGGCGCCGATACGATGCTGAAGGTCTGCCGCACCGTGGAGCGGCTGGCATCGACCAACGTCACCGTGCTGCTGCTCGGCGAGAGCGGCACCGGCAAGGAGGCGCTGGCCCGCGCGCTGCACGAGATGGGGCCGCGCGCCCGCGGCAGTTTCGTGGCCATCAACTGCGCTGCCATTCCCGAGCCGCTGCTGGAGAGCGAACTCTTCGGCCATGAGCGCGGCGCCCTTACCGGCGCGGTGC
>CAIWAJ010000427.1:0-7402 GCA_903910565.1 uncultured Rhodospirillales bacterium | reverse complement strand
TTCGGTCTGCCGTTCAAGCCGACGGTCGCCAATGTCACCGATATCGCGTTGCATCCGCGCTGGCTGCTGGGGACACTGCTGAAATACCTGCTGGAAGACGGCATGCCGAAGCTGCGCAACCATCCCGCCGAGTTCAACAACGCGCGCACGCGGCCGACCATCGCGCCGCGGCTGGTTTTGAGCGACACCGTCGATCTCGCGGAAATCAAGCGGCTGCGTGACATCTTCCCCGGCAAGCTGCTCGTCAAGGGCATCATGCATCCGGCCGATGCGGTGGCCTGCATGGAAGCCGGCGCCGATGGCGTGGTGGTCTCCAACCATGGTGGCCGCAACCTCGACGCCGCGATGGCGACAATCGATGCCCTGCCGGGGATCGCCGCGGCGATCGGCGGGCGCGGCACGATCATTCTGGATTCCGGCGTACGGCGCGGCCTAGATATCCTCAAGGCCGTCGCACTCGGCGCCAATGCGGTGCAGACCGGGCGCGCCACCTTGTGGGCGGCCGGTGCCGGCGGCGAGGCTGGCGTAGCACGCGCGCTCGCGCTGTTCCGTCACGAACTCAGTACCGCCATGGCCAATAGCGGCGTGCGGACCATCGAGGACATCACGTCGGACCTGCTCGTACGGTGAGCGGGTTGCGCATCGGCGTCGATATCGGCGGCACCTTCACCGACCTGGTGGCCATCGCGGGCGATGGGTCGATCCGCACGGTCAAGACGGAGTCGACGCCGCACGATTACAGCCTCGGCATCGCCGAGGGGCTCGGGCGCCTGCTTGACGGTGGCGTGGTGGACGAGGTCCTGCATGCGACGACCGTCGGCTCCAACACCATCCTGGAAGGGAAGGGCGCCAAGACCGGCTTGATCACCACCGCCGGGTTCCGCGACGTGCTGGAGGTGCGGGACCTGCGCATGCCCCGGCTCTACGATATGCACTGGGTCAAGCCACCCGCGCTGGTGGAGCGGCGGCTGAGGCTCGAAGTGGTCGAGAAAACGCGCCACGACGGCAGTATCGCCATCCCGCTCGACGTGGCATCGATCGATGCCTGCATCGCCAGGCTGCGCGACGAGGGGGTCGCCTCGGTGGCGATCTGCCTGCTGCATAGCTATGCCAACCCCGCGCATGAACAGGCGGTGGCGGAGGCGGTGCGGGCGGGACTGCCGGGGGTCGCCGTCTCCGTGAGCCACGAGATTCTGCCGGAGATCAAGGAATACCCGCGCACCAGCACGACCGTGGTCAATGCCTATGTCCAGCCGGTGGTGCGCGCCTACATCACGTCCTTGCTCGCCCGGCTGAAGGCGCTGGGCGTCACCGCGCCGCTGCATCTGATGCAGTCGAACGGCGGGCTCGCCTCTGCCGTTACCGCGTCGAACTTCCCGGTGCGGATCATTGAGAGCGGTCCGGCCGCTGGGGTGGTCGGGGCTGGTGCCTTGGCCAAGGCACTCGGCGAGGGGCAGATCGTCACCTTCGACATGGGCGGAACCACCGCCAAGGCCGGGCTGGTCGAGAACGGCGAGGTGTTGCGCGCCGAGGCGATGGAGGTCGGTGGCGGGGTGCTGGCGGGGGCGCGGCTGCTGGTCGGCGCGGGCTATATGCTCAAGCTCCCGGCGATCGATCTCGCGGAGGTTGGCGCCGGTGGTGGCTCAATTTGCCATCTCGATGCCGCCGGGGCCCCGAAGGTTGGTCCGCGATCCGTCGGCGCCGATCCCGGGCCGGTATGTTATGGCCGCGGCGGCACGGAGCCGACGATTACCGATTGCAACCTGGTGCTCGGTTATCTCGACCCCGCCGGCCTCGCCGGGGGCTCGCTGCCGCTCGACCGCGCAGCGGCCGAGATCGCGTTGCGGGTGAAGCTCGCCGAGCCGCTTGGACTGAGCATCGAGGCCGCCGCCCAGGGCATGCTGCGCCTGGCCGCCTCCACAATGATGCGGGCGGTGCGTGCCGTCTCGGTCGAGCGTGGGCGTGACATTCGCCGCTCGACCTTGCTGGCCTTCGGCGGCAATGGCCCCTTATTCGCCGCCGGAATGGCGGCCGAACTCGGCATCGCCCGGGTGCTGATCCCGCCAATGCCCGGATTGTTCAGCGCCTTCGGTCTGCTGCTGGCTGATACCGAGCATCACTTGTCGCGCTCCCTGCGTGGGCGGGAGAACGACATTCCGGCACTCCAGGCGGCGGTCGATGACCTGCTGCGCGAGGGGGCAGAGCTACTGGCGGCTGACGGGTTTGGTCCTGGGATGGTCCATCTCAGCCTTGGCGCGAAGGCGCGCTATGCCGGGCAATCCAGCGAGATCGCCGTTCCGCTCACCACGCCGGACGCGGTGGCGATTGCGGCCGACCTGTCGGAAGCCTTCGCCCGCGAGCATGAGGCGACTTACGGGTTTCGCGCGCCCGCGGGGGAGGCGGTGGAACTGATCGATCTCACTCTCATCGCGCGTGGTATCACCGCCGAGCCCCGCCTGCCGGCGCGGGTCGCCGCCGCGGCCAACACCACACCCGGGCGGCGCCAGGCGTGGTTCGCCGCGACCGGCTGGATTGGCACCCCGGTGGTCGACCGCGCCGGGCTGGCCGCGCAGCCACTGGTGGGGCCGGCGATTGTGCAGGAGTACGACGCCACCTGCCTGGTGCCGCCGGGGGCGGCGGCGTCCGTCGACGCATTCGGGAATATTGAGATCCGGCTCGGCGGAACGCGCTAGCGGCAGCCTTCCTGCAGGGGAGGCAGGCCGGGGGGCGGGCGGCGGAACTGGGTGACCTGTTCGAACGCATAGGCGATCCGCAGCAGGGTTGCCTCGCTCCAGGCCCGTCCCGTGAAGGTGGCACCGAGCGGGTAATCCGGCGTCTCCCGACCGTTAATGCCGGCGATGAAGCCAGCCGGCACCTGCACGCTCGGGTAGCCCGCCTTGGCGGCAATCCCGGCGCCGGCGCTGCCGGGGAATAGCACGGCGTCGAGCTTGTTCTCGTCCATGTAGATGTCGAGCCCTTGGGCCTTGGCGGCCCGCAAGTCGTTCTGCCGGGCGGCGACGTATTCGAGCTCCTTGAGATCGCCGCGGGTCGATTGCGCGGCGAGGAAGATGTCCTGCCCGAAGCGCAAGGCCTTGTCGGCATGGGCGAAGTTGAAGTTCACGATATCGCCGAGCGAGCGGATCTCGGTGCCTTTCGCCCAGTCCTTCAAATAGAGGTTCATGTCGTGCTTCAGCTCGTAGACAAACACGATGGGCAGACGGGCGACCTTGTTGAGATCGGGGCTCTCGGGATTGGTGTTGAGAATGGCCATATCGGTGCCCGGCCCGCCGATCCAGCCGGACGTTGGGATGTTCTCGCGAACGATCGTGGCTCCGGCGTCCTGCAGGGCGGTGATGGCATCTTCCATCATGGCGCGCCCGCGGGGCGACAGGCCGCGCCAATAGACGTCGTTGCCGGGGTCGGACGGATTGCTCGGCACGCCGATCCGGGCGCCGCGTAAGCCATCACGGTCGAGGCTCTTCAGGTAGTCGATCGGCTTCGGTGCCAGGGAAGTCGCGGGGTCGAGCGGGTCCGGCCCGGCGAGCGCATTGAGGATCAGCGCGGCGTCGTACACCGTGCGCGTCATCGGCCCGGCAGTATCCTGGCTGGCGGCGATGGGGATGATGCCGGCCCGGCTGATCAGGCCGACCGTCGGCTTCACCGTGACCAGTCCGGATTGGCTGGCCGGGTTCAGCAGGGAGCCCGAGGTCTCCGTGCCTATTGCGGCGGCCGCCAGCCCCGCGGCGACCGCGACGCCGGAACCCGCGCTCGAGCCGCCAGGCCCCACGATCGGGATGGCCTTGGCGTCGACTTCGGGCGCATAGGCGTTGCGCACCTGACCGCCGAGCGATGAGTATCCGGATGGCATGCCGACCGCGAGGATGTTGGCGAATTCAGTCAGGTTCGCCTTGCCGAGGATGATTGCTCCGGCCTTTCGCAGCCGCGCCGCTACCGTTGCATCGCGCTTCGCGTAGGCATCGGCCAGGGCGAGCGAGCCCGCGGTGGTGTGCATGGCATCGGCGGTGGCGATGTTGTCCTTGATCAGGATAGGGATGCCCTGCAACGGCGGGCGGGCGTTCTTTGGAAAGCGGGTTGCGTCACTCGCCATGGCGAGGGCGGTGGCGTCGGGGTTGATCTCGTGCACTGCGTTCAAACGCGGTCCTGCCTGGTCATAGGCCGCGATTCGGGCGCTGTAGGCGCGAACAAGCGCCGCGGAGCTTGTCGTGCCCTCGGCGAGGGCCTTGTGGAGGTCGGCGATCGAGGCGTCTTCCACGCAAACGGTGGGTTTCGGCTGGGGCATTGCGACACGTTCCGGTGCGGGGGGAGGGGGCGGCGCCTGGAGGCGGGGTGTCGGGGGTGGTGGTGGCGGCGGCTGCGGGATGGTCGCAACCGCCGGCGCATCCGGGAGTCGTGGCGGGGTTGGTGCGGCCGGTTGGTCGGGCGGCTCTGCCTCTACCGGTGCGGTCGCGGCCTCCATCGAAGATGGATGATCGGCGGATGGTTGGGCGGGGGCCGGCTGCGGCGCGGCAACAAGGGGTGGCGGACTCACGGGTGGCTCCTCGTGTCGCGGCTCGGCACTTGCCGCCGCGTCGTCGACCGGCGGCGCTGGCGGCGGGAGCGGGATCACGCGGTATCGCTGGCGTGGTGCGCCGGCAGGATGTACGGCGTCTCCTTCGGCGTGCTGGGTTGTCGCGGCCCTGGGCACGGCGCGGGACGGCTTTGGCTTCGTCGACTGCGTGCTTGCGGCCTCTCCTTGTGCCCAAGCGGTGAGCGGTGCTGCGGTAAACGCCAGCACGACGGCGAGGATTGCTAACCGCCGGCGCTCAATCATCGCCGACCAGCTTGCGGTAGAGATCAGGGTCGGTCGCACCCTCGGTACTGAACAGCAACACCCGGCTTTCCGGCCCAAGCGCCAGGGCCGCGCGCGCACCGGGATCGCCCGCGGCGAGCAACAGGCCGGCCAGCCCGGCAACACCCGATTCGCCGGACACCATGCCTTGCCCAGCCAGCAGGCGCATGCAACTAACCGCCATCTCGTCCGGCACGGCCATAAAGGCCGCCGCCCCTCGTGCAAGCTCCTGCCAGGCCAGCAGACTCGGCTCACCGCACGCCAACCCGGCCATGATCGTATCGAGGTCACCGCGGATTGCAGTTGGCCTACCCAGCTTTGCACTGGCAAGCAGGCACGCGGCCTTGTCCGGTTCCACGACAATCATGGATGGAGCCGGGCTGAACCGGGCGCGCATATGCACGCAAACCGCCGCGGCGACGCCGCCGACGCCACCCTGAATGAATACGTGGGTGGGCGGCGGCCCTTCCCATTGGTCGGCCGCCTCGTCGGCCATGAGCCGGTAGCCCTGCATCACGTCAACCGGCACTTTGACGTAGCCCTCCCAGGAGGTATCGGAGACGATGTGCCATCTGTTCTCCTGGGCCGCCAGGGTCGATGCCCGCACGGCGTCGTCATAATTGCCGGGAACGGGTCGCACTTCGGCCCCGAAGGCGGCAATCGCCGCGACCCGCGCTTCACTGACCGTCTCATGAACGTAGATGACGCAACCGCAGCCGAAGCGTTGAGCACCCCAGGCCACGGAACGCCCATGATTGCCGTCGGTCGCGCAGGTCACCGTGATTCTACTGGCAAAATTGTCGCGCCGATCGGCTTCTGCCGCGATGACTCGTGCGACCGCATAGGCGCCACCCAACGCCTTGAAACTGCCTAGTCCGAAGCGTGTCGCCTCGTCCTTGATACTCAGAGAACAAATCCCAAGGTCGGCGGCGATCGCGTCGAGATCGCGCAGTGGGGTCCGCGCATAATCCGGCCAGGAAGTGATCACATCACGCGCGCTGCGAAAGCCGCGCTCGGGAAGCACGACTATGCCGGGGACACCAGGGTTGTGATTGATGAACAGCTCGAATGGGAGTGAAGGGTTCATGCTCCCATCGTCCATCTTCGCTCGTCGCTTCGCAAGGAGCGCTTGCGACCTTCTACACGGTAGCTCACCGGCCGGGCGGGAGAGGGTCCGCTCGCCTCAGCGCGGCGGCCGGACATTAGCTTCACAAATCTTTGCGACGTAAATCCTTGTCTCGGCGCCTCCCGACGATATAGGCAGACGAGGCACGGCTGTCAGAACTTAGAGCTAAGAGGACGGGACCCTTTGAAGGTATATTTGCACACCGGGGCGGGGAAAACCGGCACTTCGGCAATCCAAACCGCTCTTGCGGCATTGCGCCCCCAACTGGCTGAAGCCGGCATCTATTATCCGGACCTTTATCGACCAACAAGGGCCAAACCAAGCCGCTCGGCGGAACCGTCGGGCAATGCATACGTTCTTGGTGCGTTCCTCAACACGCAAAAGAAAATTGCAAGCTTCAACCGTGATGCGGTAACTGACTGGCTACATGACGGCATCAGGCAGGCTGAGGGCCGCGATATCCTGTATTCCAGCGAGGCAATGCAGTTTGCCCAGAAGCTGGAGTTCGGTGTGCTGTCGGCGCTGTTTGCCGAGGCCGGCTATGAAATCACCATCATCCACTACGTCCGCCACCTGCTCGATTATGCCATCTCCGCCTATCTCCAACGCCTCAAGCGCGGTAATGTCGAAGGTGCCGATGTCCTGCTCCGCCGGAGAGTACCCTTCCTGCGAACGTTGGATACGTTCTCCGAGTCTGTTCCCGCCGAGCGCATCATTGTTCGCCTCTACGACCTCGAACGCACCGATCTCGTGGCAGGGTTCCTGCGGATACTGACCGATAAGGCCTTCGTGCTTCCCGTCGAGGATAAGACGATCAATCGGTCCCCCACGCCCGCCGAGCAGGTCGTTTTTACTGCACTTTCCCGCTTGACTAGCGGCCAACGCATTTGTCGCCTGGTCACCGAACATCTGTTGAACCGCCCATCAGCTAATCCCGTCGAAACGTCGGTGACCACGGCGGAATTTGCGGATTTCTCGCGCCGCAACAAATCGGTGGTTGAGGCGCTCAACCGGCGGTTCTTTGGCGGTGAAAATGTGGTGAAGCTGAAATCCGCACGAATCACCGTCGGAGAAGCGCGCGTCTCGTCGCCGGACGAGGTTGCCGCCGCCTTCACCGAAGCGCTATCCGTGCTCGACGTCCGGCTCAGGGCGAAGGTTCGCGCGGAGCTGAGAAAATCAGGCCATCTCGGAGGATGATGCGCCATGGTCACGCCGCTTGGCCGCACCGGCGTGTCGACAGCACCACACGTGGTGTGTCGTGCCGACGGCAAAGGCGGGGGGCGGGTTCAGGATGGAAATGTGGAGAGGAGTGGTGTTTTTTTGTGAACAACGCTCCGTTCACTTGAGAGCGGATTTTTTGGGTCGCGTCAGTATCATGGAGTGTGGCTTCAGAGCCTGACCGGAAAAGAGGTTGAGTGATTTCAGTT
>CAIWAJ010000426.1:0-4435 GCA_903910565.1 uncultured Rhodospirillales bacterium | reverse complement strand
CTTCACCCGTTGGGTGTTCCATCCTCGCGATTCCAATCCCGGCGTAACCCTCTGATATTCATGACTGATTCGGCGCGGGGGTACAAGAAAAAACGATGTCATCCGGGAAATCCGGGTTCAAGCTCCGCACCAACAGCGGCCGTGCCGCGCACCCGGACGTGCCGCAGGTCGCCGATATGTTTCTGAAGGGGGAGATCGACCGACGGTCGTTCCTGCGCACGGTGACGCTGCTGGGGATAACGGCCGCGAGCGCGCGGGCGTTCAGCGGGGCGATCGCGCCGGCGCAGGCGCAGGAGGCGCCGAAGAAGGGCGGGTCGCTGCGGTATGGCGCGGCGGTGATGGAGATCAATGATCCGGCGCTGATCACCTGGACGCAGCCGTCCAACGTGTTGCGCAATGTGGTGGAGTATCTGACGCGGGTGGATGAGGACAATCTCACCGTGCCGCAGTTGGCGGCGAGCTGGGACCCCTCGGCCGACCTGATGACGTGGAAATTCAAGTTGCAGCCGGGGGTGAAGTGGTCGAACGGGGATGCGTTCACCACCGAGGATGTGGCGTTCAATATCCGGCGCTGGATCGCGCCGGAGAGCAAGTCCTCGAACAAGTCGGCGTTTTCCTCGGTGAAAGACGTCGAGGTGATCAATGAGCTGGAGTTCGCGCTGCATCTGACGCGGCCGGTGCTGGCGATACCGGAGATGCTGTACGCCTATACCTGCCCGATCCTGCATCGCAAGTTCAGCGAGCAGGGCGGCGTGTGGACCAAGAACCCGATCGGCACCGGGCCGTATACGCTGGCGGAATTCGCGGTGGGGCAGAAGGCGACTTTGCGCCGGCGCGACGGGTATTGGGGCAAGGCGCCGCTGCTGGATGAGATCCGCTTCATCGATCTCGGCACCGATGTGTCGGCCTCTATCCAGGCGCTGGCGGCCAATCAGGTGGACCTGGTGCCGTTCATCAACACCACCGATATCGACGTGGTGAAGCGGCTGCCCAACGTGTCGCTGCTGACGGGGCGGGCGGCGCAGACGATTTGTATCCGCATGCAGGGGACGCAGAAGCCGTTCGACGATATTCGCGTGCGCAAGGCGATGGTGCTGGCGTCGGACAACCAAAAGATGCTGGAGCTGGGGTATCGCGGGCTTGGCGTGGTGGCGGAGAACCATCACGTGGCGCCGTTCCAGCCCGAGTATTTCAAGCTGCCGCCGCTGAAGCGCGACGTGGCGCAGGCCAAGGCGCTGCTGGCCGAGGCGGGCTATCCCAACGGGGTGGATGTCTCGCTGGTGGTGGGCAACACGCAGGGGCGCTGGGAGCAGGACACCGCGCAGGTGATGCAGCAGCAGGTGGCCGAGGCGGGCATCCGCATGAAGCTCGACGTGAAGCCGGCCAGCGAGTTCTGGCCGATATGGGACAAGGTGCCGTTCGGCCTGACGTTCTGGGCGCATCGGCCGCTGGCGGTGATGACGCTGGATCTGGCGTATCGCAGCGGGGGCTCGTGGAATGAGAGCCGCTACGCCTTGAAGGAGTTCGACGAGGCGCTGAACCGGGCGGGCGGGATTGTCGACCCGAAGCAGCGGAGCCTGGCGATGGAGCAGGTGGAGCGGATTCTGCAGGACGCGGCGGTGATGGTGCAGCCGTACTGGGCGGACCGGTTTGGCGCGATGTCCAACCGGGTGCGCGGGTTCCGGCTGCATCCGGCGACCTACAACAACCTCACCGCGACGTGGCTGGCCTGAGACGGCGCGCGGGGCCGGCGGCGTGATCCGGTTTCTCCTCGCCCGGCTGGGCGAGGTGATCGGGGTGATGCTGTCGGTCTCGTTCCTGATCTACCTGGTGCTGGAGCATGACGCGGCGAGCGTCGCGGTGAAGGTGATCGGGCAGTATTCGACGGAGGATCAGCGGGCGCTGTGGCTGGCGGAGAACGGCTACAACGCGCCGTTCCTGCTGCGCTATCTGCACTGGCTCGGGCGGTTCGTGACGGGGCAGTGGGGGGAGTCGACGCATTTCCGCGAGCAGGTGGCGGTGCTGCTGCCGCAGCATCTGGCGCGGACGGGGGTGCTGGCGGGGACGGCGTTTGCCATCATCGTGCCGATGGCGTTCGTGTTCGGGATTGCGGCGGGCGTGCGCGAAGGGTCCTGGGCGGACCGGATCATCACGTTCATCGCGGTGGGCACGACGTCGATCCCCGAATTCGCCTCGGCGGTGTTTCTGTCGGCGATTTTTGTGTTCTGGCTCGGCGTGCTGCCGGGGGCGAGCATGATGACGACAGGGTTCGAGTGGCAGCAACTGGTGCTGCCGTGCCTGGTGATCGTGCTGTACGATTTTGGCTATGTCGCGCGGATGGTGCGGGCGGCGATGGCCGATGTGATGGCGCAGCCCTATATTCGCACCGCACTGATGAAGGGGGCCTCGCCGGCGCGGATCGTGTTTCGCCATGCGCTGCGCAACGCGCTGGTGGCGCCGATCACGGTGATCATGTTGCAGATCCCCTGGCTGATTTCGGGCGTGTTGGTGACCGAGGTGTTCTTTGCCTACAAGGGGTTCGGCACGCTGCTGTACCAGGCGTGCCTGAACAGCGACGTGGCGCTGATCGAGGCCTGCGCGATGACCTCGGTGTTCGTCATCGTCAGCACGCAGATGATTTCCGACCTGCTCTATACGCTGCTCAATCCGCGCACCCGCTTCGGGCTGCGGCGAGGGGAGCGGTGATGCGGTATCTGGCGGCGGTGCTGCGGCGGCCGGGGCCGGCGGTGGGGCTGGCGATGGTGGCGGTGTGGGTGGTGTGCGCGCTGTTCGCCGGATTTCTGGCGCCGTACGACCCGTTGAAATCGCAGGTTCCGTTGCAGATGCCGCTGGAGCTTGCGCCGGATGGCGGGCATTTCTGGCTGGGGACGGATCTGCTGGGGCGGGATATTTTGTCGCGGCTGATCCATGGCGCGCGGACGGTGGTGTTCTGGGCTTCGCTCGCGGCGTCCTCGGCCTATGCGGTGGGGATCACGGCAGGGCTGGCGGCGGGGTTCTATCGCGGGGTGACGGATCGGGTGCTGAGTTTCGCGGCCAATGTGGTGCTGTCGTTTCCGGTGCTGGTGCTCTACATCCTGATCATCGTGACGTTGGGCGCGTCCGGCCTCAATATCGTGCTGGCGGTGACGTTCGCCTCGGCGCCGGCGATTTTCCGCATCGTGCGGGCGCTGTCGATGGATATCGCGAGCCGGGATTTCGTCTCGGCGGCGATCACCCAGGGGGAGAGCCCGCTGCGGATCATGTTCGTCGATATCCTGCCGAATGCGACGGGGCCGCTGATTGTCGATGCGTGTCTGCGGCTGGGGTATATCGCCATCACCATCGGCACGCTGGGGTTCCTCGGGCTCGGGCTGCCGCCGCCGACGCCAGATTGGGGGGGGATGGTGAATGAGGGGCGGGGGATGGCGATGGTGTTCCCGCATCTCGTGGTGTTTCCGTGCATCGCGATTTCCTCGCTGATGCTGGGGCTGTCGCTGCTGGCGGATGGGTTGAACGAGGCGGCGCGGGCGGGGTCCCGCGGATGAGCGCGGTGGTGACGATCGAGGGGCTGACGGTGGCGTTGCCGCGGGATGGCGACCGGGCGTTCGCGATCGAGGATGTCAGCCTCTCCGTCGGGCGTGGGGAGATTTTGTGCGTGGTGGGGGAGTCGGGCTCCGGCAAATCGGTGCTGGCGAGCGCGATCATGGGGGCGCTGCCGCGCGGGTTGCGGCTGGCGGAGGGGCGGATCGGGTTTGGCGGGGAGGATTTGGCGGTGCTGCCGGAGGCGCGGCTGCGGGCGATCCGCGGGCGGCAGATCGCGATGATATTCCAGGAGCCGATGGCGGCGCTCAATCCGGCGATCCGCATCGGGGCGCAGATCGAGGAGGTGCTGGAGATCCACGCGCCGGCGATGGCGCGGGAGGAACGGGCGCGGCGGGCGCTGGCGTTGATGCGCGAGATGCAGTTGCCGGAGCCGGAGGCGATCGCGCGGCGGTATCCGCACGAGATGTCCGGCGGGCCGTGCCAGCGGGTGGTGATCGCGATGGCGCTGGCGTGGAACCCGGCGCTGCTGATCGCCGATGAGCCGACGACCGCGCTCGATGTGACGACGCAGGCGCAGATCCTGCGGTTGATCCGGCAATTGCGCGACGAGCATGGGCATGGGGTGCTGTTCGTGACGCATGATTTTGGCGTGGTGGCCGATATCGCGGACCGGGTGGCGGTGATGCGGAAGGGGCGGCTGGTGGAGATCGGGCCGGTGGCGCAGGTGCTGATCATGGACGAGCCGACGACCGCGCTCGACGTCGTCATGCAGCGTCAGATCGTGGAGCAGATCGCCGAGCTGCGCGACCGGCTCGGGTTCTCGGTCATCTTCATCACGCACGACGTCTCGCTGCTGATCGAGATCGCGGACCGCATCGCGATCATGTACGCG
>CAIWAJ010000425.1:0-2152 GCA_903910565.1 uncultured Rhodospirillales bacterium | reverse complement strand
TCGCCGCCGGGAACCGCTGTTATGGTTCATCCAAGAAGTCCGGATGGGCCGGGCATATGGGAAATGTCGGTTTTTCATCGTTTACGTAAAAAACGTCTTGTCATTCATAATGACGTATGCGATAGTTTGCACCCATATCAGGAGGCCAACCATCGTGACCCGCCGCTCATCCCCGCCCCACCCCCATCCCGGCCTCACGGCCGCGCTGGCGATCGTGCGGCTGGTGATGCAGCTCGTGGAAGCCATCTTCGCCGATCTCGGAGACCTCCCGGACAACCACCCGGACCGCCGCAGCCATGCCCGCCTCTGCCGCGAACTCCAGCGCGCCGAAACCCGGATTCTCGCCGAAATCGCTGCCCTGGACGAGGCCCAGCACCACACCACCGCCCGCGCCACCACCAACGCCCGCCCCCGGCAGCCCCGCCAGGCGGCCACCCTCCCGCCGCGCCCGAATGCCGCCCGCCCACGCCCCGGCCGCGGCCCACCCGCCCCGGCGCAGCCAAAAACATATAGCCATCAGGCCACGTGAGGCGCCCCCGCCCCGCGACGTACCCGCATGCCCAATCGCCTACCCCCCCAGCTTCGCCACCTTCCCCAGCGCCGCCTCATACACCCCGATCATCGCCGACACGTCCGCAGCACCCAGCCCCATCCCCCTGGCCATCCGCAGCAGGTTCAACGTCGCCGCCCCCATCGGGCTCGGCACCCCCACCTCATCGGCCAATTGCTGCGCCAACCGCAAATCCTTATGCGCCAGGTCAAGCGCAAACGCCGCCTGCCGCTGCCCGCTCAACGCCCGCGCGCACAACCCGTTGAACGCCGAAGACGCCCCCGAACTCCCCTTCACCACCTCCGCCAGCTTCTCCAGATCAATCCCGGCCGCCAGCCCCATCATGATCCCCTCCGCCGCCGTCGCCATATTGGCAAACGCCAGCATGTTGTTGATCAGCTTGGCCGTCGAGCCCATCCCGATCGCGCCGACATGCACCACCGCCCCGCTGAACGAGGCCAGCAACGGCAACTGCGCCTCGAACACCCCCGCCTCCCCGCCCACCATGATGGTGATCGACCCATCAACCGCCCGCGGAACCCCGCCCGAAACCGGCGCCTCCAGCATCGCCACCCCCCGCGCCGCCAGCGCCGCCTGCAACCTCTGCGCCGTCGAAGGCGCATTGGTCGACAAATCGATGAACGTCGCCCCCGCTCGCATATGGGCCGCCACACCCCCCTCGCCCAACACCACCGCCTCCACGATCGCCGGCATCGGCAACGAGGTAATCACCACGTCGCACGCCGCCGCCACCTCCGCCACCGAAGCCCCCGCCGACGCCCCCTCGCACGCCGCCATCGCCGCCGGAGTGAGGTCGAACACCACCACCTCATGGTTGGTGTTCTTGATGATGTTCCGGCACATGGGCCCACCCATGTTGCCCACGCCGATAAACCCGATTTTCATACTGCCGCCCTCCCGGTTGCCACCATCCATGCCGACTGCGACAGCCGCCGGCAAGGCCTCACGTCACCCGGTCGCCGCCTGATGCCATTCCTCGATTTCCTTGCGCGCCGCCCCGTTCGGTGCCCGCCCCTCGAACGCGCCGGACCGCATGTAATGCTCCCGCCCGCCACTCACCACCTTCTGCTTGATCGCCGCCTCAACATCCGGATACGTCCGCGCATAGAACACGTCATCCACCTCCGGCGCGCTGCCGAGCCGCCCCTCGAAATAGCCTGCCTCCACGAAATGCCGCCGTAAATCAGTGATCCCGCCGGCCTCATACGCCACCCGCACATCCTCATAGGTCGCCAGATAGAACGCCTCGTCGAACGGCGCGGTCTCCGCCAGCGACATCAGGATCCGACGCATCAACGCCACCGGTACCGCCACCTTCCCCCGCGCTTGCAACAATCGGTCGACGCGGACGCCCAACACGGAAGTGAGCCAGTAATAACTCGGCAGATAAGGCATGTGTCGTGGCTCCCGCACAAAAGCAACACTATGTTACTTCAATTGAGTAACGCAGATTTATCCATACCCCAGATATAAGGGATACCACGTATCTCTCAGCACCGCGCAGGCCCTCCGACGCTCGCATTGAATGATCCGCGACAGCCTGAAAGCCGGCCCCCGCGAAGCCCGGTCGAACAGGTCTCG
>CAIWAJ010000424.1:0-1689 GCA_903910565.1 uncultured Rhodospirillales bacterium | reverse complement strand
GCCGGCGCCGGCACGAAATGCGAGCGGCCGAGATCCTCCCACATGCGGCCCCAGGCGGCGAAGGCATCGGGCATCATCAGGGCGTAGCCGCGCATATTGCCGTAGGCGTGGCGGATGATGCGGTGCTCGTCGAAGGAGGAGCAGACCGGGTTGGGGATCGGCCCCTGGTCGAACACGGTCACCGCATGGCCGCGGCGGGCGAGCGCCCAGGCGCTGGCGAGGCCCATGATCCCGGCGCCGACAATGCCGATTTTCATGCGGCGCGCCGTGCCGCGTTGCGGGCCAGCACGGCGAGGGCAGTGCCGGAGGCGACCAATGCCCGCTCCGCTTCGGTGATCCGCGCCTCGGCGAGTGCCGACGCGGAGACCGAGGACGTGAAAATGGGGTAGTCCGTGCCGAACATCACCTTATCAGCGCCGAACACCGTCACCGCCAGTTCCAGCGCGCGTGGGCCGAGGGAGGCGCAATCGAACACGATGCCGCCCAGCAGCTCCGAGGGCTTGGGGGCGCTGGGGTCGCGTGTCATCACGATATGGTCCATCCGCTCCACCACGAAGGGGAAGGTGCCGCCGAGGTTCACCACCTGCCAGGTGATGTGCGGGAAGCGTTGCAGGACGTCGGAATGGATCAGCGAGATCAGCGCCTGGGTGATGCCGGCATGCAGGTCGATCGTCGAGGCGCGGTGCATCGCGAGGTCAGGCCAGGGCTTCTGCGCCAGGCTCTCGTCATGCCGCTGACCGGGATGGAGCATGAGATGGGCGCCGAGCCGGTCGGCCTCGACCAGTAGCGGGTCCAGCGCGGCGACGCCGGCGAGGGAGTGGAAATAGTTGCTGGGGATGATGGCGCCGGGCAGGCGCAGCGTGTGGATGGCGCGTTCGAGCTCGGCCACCGAATGGTCAAGCGAGGCGAGCGGCAGGCCGGCCAGGGCCTCGAAGCGGCCGGGGTGGGCGGCGACGGTGGCGGAGAGCTCGTCGTTGACGTCGCGCACCAGAGCCAGGGATTCGCCGATCGGCAGCACGTCCGACCCCAGGGCGCCGGGAAAGGTGATGAGCTGGCGGTCGATGCCCTGTTGGTCCATCCAGGCGAGCCGCTCGGAGAGGGCGACGAAGCCGCCGGTGAGCTCGAAGCGGCTGGTCGGCGTGACCATGTAGCGCCGCCCGTCCTCGGTAACGACGCGCGGCACATCGGCCCGCGCCGCCATGTGGCGGAACAGGTTTTCGCCGTAGAAATGGGCGTGAGTGTCGAAAATCACCCCTTACGCCTTCTGGCGATAGGCGAAGGCGGCGTCGAAGCGGGACTGCACATAGTCCCCGCAGGTGACCGGCGCGTAGCGGGCGGTCTCGCCGGCGCCGGTGACAGGGTTGATCATGGTGTCGCGATCCGGATCGACGAACACGGCGCAGGAGAAGCGCTCGCGGCCGGAGCGGTTGACCACGCGGTGCGGGGTGGAACGGAAGCGGTCATTGGTCCAGCGCGCCAGCAGGTCTCCGACATTGACCACGAAGGTGCCGGCGATGGGGGCGGCGGCCACCCAGCCCTCGCGGCCCTGCACTTCGAGCCCGCCGGTCTGGTCCTGGTACAGCAGCGTCAGGCAGCCCCAATCGGTATGCGGGGCGACGCCGAATTGGTCCTCGCCCATATCGGGCGCCTGGGGCGGATAGTAGATGATGGAGCCGCGCGAGGTCGGGC
>CAIWAJ010000423.1:0-7465 GCA_903910565.1 uncultured Rhodospirillales bacterium | reverse complement strand
TGTCCCGGTTGCGCTTCGGTGCCTTCCTTGCCCCCCACCACCCCATCGGCGAGAACCCCTTCCTCCAGTTCCGCCGCGACATCGATTTCGTCGAGCATCTCGACAAGCTCGGCTATGACGAGTTCTGGTGCGGCGAGCATCATTCCTCCGGTTGGGAGATGATCGCCTCGCCCGAGATGTTCCTCGCCGCCGCCGCGGAGCGCACCAAGCGCATCCTGCTCGCCACCGGCGTGGTCTCGCTGCCCTACCATCACCCCTACAACGTCGCCCAGCGCATGGTGCAGCTCGACTGGATGAGCGGCGGCCGCGCCATTTTCGGCTCGGGCCCCGGTGCGCTCGCGTCTGACGCGCATTCCCTGGGCATCGACCCGATGCTCCAGCGTGACCGTCAGGACGAGGCGATGGGCATCATCCGCCGCCTGATGAACGGCGAGCGCATCACCCATAAGTCCGACTGGTTCGAGCTGAATGACGCCGCGCTGCAATTGCTGCCGATGCAGGAGCACATGCCCTTCGCGGTGGCCTCGCAGATCAGCCCGTCAGGCATGACGCTGGCCGGCAAGCACGGCGCCGGCGTGATCTCGATCGGCTCGCTCTCCTCGCAGGGCCTGAACGCGCTGCCGACGCAGTGGGCCTTCGCCGAGGAATCGGCCGCCAAGCACGGCCAGACCGTCGATCGCAAGAACTGGCGCGTGCTGCTGTCCTGGCACATCGCCGAGACCCGCGAGAAGGCCCGCGAGCAGGCGCGCGACGGGCTTTTCCGTCACCACAACGAATACATCATCGACACCTTGCAGATGCCCGGCGGCAAGCGCTTCACCACGCCCGACGAGGCCGTCGACAAGACCGCCTTCTCCCCCGGCGCGGCCGCGACCATCGGCACCCCCGATGACCTGATCGCCACCATCAAGCGCGTCTATGAGATCAGCGGCGGTTTCGGCACCATTGTCGGCTTCGTGCATGACTGGGCGAACCCGGAAAACACCTTCCGCAGCTGGGACATGGTGGCCCGCTACGTGGTGCCGGAGATCAACAACTACCTGCGTGAGCTGCGGAAGTCTCGCGAGTTCGTGGTGAATAACCGCGAGTATTTCAACCGCGCCCGCGAAGCCATCATGGCCAAGATCAACGAGAGCGATTCCGGGCGCGCGGCACTGGCGGTCACCAATTCGCCGCGCCTTGCCGCCTCGTCGAGCAACGTGCCGGATCTCGCCAAGGCGGCTGCCGCGGCGGCGAAGGCGGCCAAGCCGGACGCGAAGAAGCCCGTCGCCAAGAAGGCGGTCGCCAAGAAGGCCGCTGCGAAGAAGCCGGTGGCCAAGTCTGGCCGTAAGCCGGCAAAGTAGGCGCTCATCGCCACGCCAGGCGTTCGGCTGGCGTGGCGATGGCTCCCCTGCGCGGGTCAGCGCGGCCCGTTCGGCCAGTGTATTCAGGCGACGGCGGACGGCGTCCGTCAGCGGGAATAGTACGTGCGGCAATCCATCGTTGGACGCTACCACAGGACGATTGACAGGAACGTCAAGAAGCCGGTGCCGAATGATCTCCGCGCCAGCCTCGAGAGTGAGAGAGCTATGCGGCGCGCAGCCGTGCGGTGAGATATTGACCAGCTGACTCGGCGCTTTCGGTGGGTTGTGGACCGCGATGACGTTGACTGCCATATCGTGGCGCAGGTGCGGCCGGCGGTCCGAGGTGCGACCGTTGGCACGTGCGAAGTCGATGGAATGGCCTTTTGAGGGCTGCGGCCTGGGCGATGAAGTCGGTAACGGATTGCTGCACGCTGCTGATAATTCCGTCGGTCGCTGCGCGCTGTTGTATGACAGGCGCGGCGCTCGCGGCACCGGAGCGATCTCGGGTGATCTGGCCGAGATGGGAGGACACGACCCGGGGCAGCGCGGTTATTCGCCCGTCCATCGGGATGCGGTGGGAACGGTCGGGATCTGCTGCGATGGCCGCGGCGGTGCTCTGGCCGACGCCGATCCGGGTAATCAGCCTGTGCATATCCGTGGGCGCAAGGGCGAGGCGGTCTGGCGTCGTGACGGCAGAACAGGCGGCCGCAGTGGGGTTGGACTGGCGGACAGTGTCGCGCCGAGCGCCATTGGTTGCTGCGGCGGCGTTGACATGCCGCGCGCGCGGAGCGGGTGTTCCGCCGCTGTTGAGGTGGGTGGCGCCCTCGTCCGCTTGCACCGGCCCGATTGCTTGCAATGAGCGGGCGCGCTGCAACTCATTCGAGGCGAAATCGATCCCAAGCTGCTGACCGGGGATCAGCAGATAGGCGATGAAGCCCAGCGGGATGCCGAACAGGCCGGCGCAAAGGCCCAGTCTGGCGGCGAGGCTAAGGCGGCGATACGTCGGATGGGTTCCGGCATATGGCGATGCCCTACCACGCCTGATGAATTGCAATTGGCGCTTCGCTATTGGCCTTCCAGGTGCCGCCGGCCCGCGGACTACATGCCGGTGGCCTTGGTGCTGAGGGTCGTGCCGATGGAGCTATAGGCGCTCGAGAGGCCGTTGCCGAAGGAGGTCGCTGACGAAATCACGAGCCCGCCGATCACCGCGGCGATCAGGACGTATTCCGTGGCGGTTGCGCCGCGGCGGTTTGTCAGCAACGGGCGGAGGAGGAAAAAGATCGCGGTCATGGCGATACCTGTCTCGTTTCAACGGGGTGAAGACTGCGCACTTATTTGGCGGATTCGCTCCACAGAAAACAGTTTCATTTTGTAGAAATTTATTGATGAATTGTATGATCAGCTCCGGATGCGCGGTAGTTTTCGGCCTTGTGCCTGAAGTGCTCCCGCAAATTGCTCGCCCGTTTGATGAACACGGGCGTGCAGCGCTAGAGTGACGGATCGGGATGCGACTTTTCGGATGGAATTGCTCCGAGGCTGATATCCGCCGATTGGTCTGCGGTGATGTGACGTGAGAGGAGCCGGAATGGCGGAAGATCGGTTGTATATCGGCACGCGACGGTATTCGTCGTGGTCCCTGCGGGGGTGGCTCGCAGTGCGCCTTGCCCGGCTGGATGTCGCGGAGACCGTCATCCCGCTGGCCGGTGGGGTCACCCCGGGGGTGCGAGCTGTCTCCCCTGGCGGGACGGTTCCTTATCTTGAGCACGCCGGAAACAGGGTCTGGGACAGTCTGGCCATCTGCGAATACTGCGCCGAGCAGGCGCCAGGCCTATGGCCGGACAGCCCGGCCGCGCGCGCGCATGCCCGGGTGATTTCGGCGGAGATGCACTCGGGTTTTCGCGAGCTTCGCATGGCGATGCCGATGAGCCTCTTTCGCCCGGGTGCCGCTGGCACGTGTGGCAACGAGGGCGTGACGGCGGATATCGCCCGCATCAGCGAGATCTGGCGAGAAACACGGGGGCGTTTTGGCGCCGGCGGGCCGTTCCTGTTCGGCCGTAATTTCTCGCTCGCTGATGCAATGTATGCGCCTGTGGTTGCTCGGTTGCTGACCTACGCCCCCCAACTCGACGACGAGGCGGTCGCCTATTGCGCGGCGGTACGGGCCCATCCCCTTGTCGACTCCTGGTACAGCGACGCAGCGGCGGAACCCGCGGCCTGGTTCATCGAGAAATACGAAGCCGCTCCCTGATGCTGTATCCCGGCCGGGCGATTGGCATTGATCATGCTGGCTACATCGTCGCGGACATGGACGCGGCGGTGGCGGCATGGTCGGCGGTTGGGTTTGCACTCACCCCGCTTGCCCGCCACGCGGGCGCCGACGGCCAGCCGACAGGAACGGGCAATCGCTGTGCGATGCTTCGCTCCGGCTACATAGAACTGCTCGGCGTCATCGACCCCGAGCGGCCGAGCCGGACGATTGCTGCCATGCTCGGACGCTACGAAGGTGTTCATGTCATCAGTCTCGCTATCGATGACACTGCCGCTGCTGGGCGTCGCCTTGCCCGTGGAAACCTGTCAACGGAGGTTGTCACTTCCGCGCGCGCGACGGACGGTGGTTTGGCGCGCTTTGAGCGCTTGCCCCTGACCATGCTCGTCCCGCGGGTGCAATTGATACGGCATCTCACACCCGACCTGATTTGGCTCGAGTCCGACCTCGTTCATCCCAACCGTGCCGTGGCGCTGGACGAGATCACCATCGCGGCTGAGCCGGCGGCTGGCCTCGCGGCAGAATTGGCCCGAGCGGCTGGCCGGCCGCTGCGACCTGATCGTCATGACGGCTACGTGCTCGAGCTTCCGGTTGGACGTATCCGCA
Organism: uncultured Rhodospirillales bacterium; assembly: GCA_903910565.1. Lineage (GTDB taxonomy): Bacteria > Pseudomonadota > Alphaproteobacteria > Acetobacterales > Acetobacteraceae > CAIYPH01. The sequence continues at coordinate 3,250 of CAIWAJ010000423.1, read as the reverse complement.
TCCTGACCCCAGCAGCCGCGCGCGCCGACTTTCCCGGGTCGGAATTGGCGGCGCCGCCCTATGTCGCCGGCCTTTCCATCCGAACGGATGACGGCAATACGGCACTGGCCGCGATGGGGATTGGCGCACCGGTCGGCGCCGGCCGGCTCGTGATGGTGGGGGGGACCGCGATTTTGTTCAGCCCCCGGTGACGCTCAATCGGTGGATGTCTCCTATTCTCTTCGCAGCTTGCGACGGGCGTCAGCACTTTCTTTGGTCCTATGATACTCCTATGTAGAAGGAGATTCTGTTGGAGGCGACCGCGCATGAATTTTCGACGGCTTGCTTTGGCCCTCATGTTGCTCTGCACGCCCCTGCCCATCGCTGCGGCCGATCTCGCGGCGCATTCCGCGGTGTATGAGCTCAATTTGGTCAAGGCTCGCGGCGATGTATCGGGCGCGACAGGGACTATGTCATACGATGTGGTGGATGCGTGCGACGGTTGGACTGTGCACCAGCGCCTTGCGATGACGATTACCAATAGCGATGGCCAAGATGTCGACGTGCTGTCCGAATACACGACGTATGAGCGGAAGAACGGCGAGAGCCTGAGTTTTCGTTCGCGGCAGATGACCGGACGGACGACGACTAGTGAAGTCGTCGGCGAGGCGCAGATGACGGCCGATGGCGGCGAGGTGAAATACGCGATCCCTGAAGGCAGTGTAAAGAAGTTGAGCCGCGGCACGTTATTTCCAATGGCTCATACTGATGCTATTTTAACTGCTGCGCTGGCGGGGAAGAAGTTCGTCGAGGTGCCACTTTTTGATGGCACCGGGGCAGAAGGCGCCCAAAGCACCTCGGTCGCGATTTCCGGTATTTCGAGCCGCATGCCTTCGCGATGGGCCGGACTGGCCGACCTTCCGAGCGTGCGCGTGCATGTTGCGTTCTTCGACCAGGACGTAGGGGCGCAGCAACCGGACTATGAGGTCACGATCCGCTATTGGATGAATGGAATCGCAGATGATCTGGAAATGGATTTCGGTGATTTCATCATGCGCGGCCGCTTGACAACCCTTACCGTGGGGGCAAGCAAGTGCTGACCACTCTCTCCTATTGCTGCGACTCCTGGTGAGAGGGTTCCCTCGAAGCGTCGCCATGCGTTTGGCGCTGCCGGCCCTGCGAATGATCGATCCGGAACGGGCTCACCGTCTGGGAATCCAGGCTCTGGCCATGGGGCTGCCCGGCGGGGAAGCTGAAGCCGACGATGAACGGCTCGCGGTTCGCGTGATGGGCCTGAGGTTTTCCAATCCGCTTGGGTTGGCGGCGGGCTTCGACAAGAATGGCGTCGCGGTCAATGGGCTTGCTGCGCTCGGGTTCGGTTTTGTCGAGGCCGGCACCGTGACGCCGCGGCCGCAGGCGGGAAATCCACGGCCTCGGCTGTTTCGTTTGACCGAGGACCGGGCGGTTATCAATCGGATGGGGTTCAATAACGCCGGCTTGCGGGACTACGCGAGGCATCTTGGCCGTTACCGTTGTGGAGCAGTCCCTGTTGGCGCCAACGTCGGCATCAATAAGGATGGAGCGGAACCTGAGCGCGACTATCCCGCGCTCATCGCGAGCGTTGCGCCCTTGGCTGATTATGTCGTCATTAATGTATCCTCGCCCAACACGCCCGGGCTTCGGGACCTACAGGGGGAGACGCGGCTACGCGCGATACTCGCAGCCGTGAGGTCTGGCGTTCCGACGCATCCCCCCCTACTCGTGAAGGTCGCCCCCGATTTGGCGCTCGAAGCGATTGGCGGGTTGGTTGAGACGTGTGTTGAGGCTGGGGTTAGCGGTTTGATTGTTTCCAATACAACCATCTCTCGCCCGCCCGGTTTGCTGTCCCGCCATGCTCACCAGACCGGGGGGCTCTCCGGGCGTCCGCTTCTTACACTTTCGACAGAGATCCTCAGGCGTTTTGCACAACTCGGACGGGGGCGCCTGGTTCTCATCGGGGCCGGCGGTGTGTCCAGCGGCATTGACGCGCTGATGAAGATTCGCGCGGGGGCCAGCTTGGTTCAACTCTACTCTGCTTTTGCATATAATGGGCCGGACCTGATAGGTAGAATCAAACGAGAGATGTTGGCAGAGTTGAGTAAACAGGGGTTCCAGAGCGTCAGTGAAGCCATAGGTGTGGATATCTGATGGAAAAAATGATTTATATCGACGGTCTTCGACAGATTTCCGAAGAATATGAAGGGTATATAATCGATCTATGGGGAGTAATACATGATGGAATCGCGCCATATCCTGGCGCGGTGGAGTGCCTACGACAGCTAAGTGATTTAGGGAAGTCTGTTGTTCTTCTATCGAACGCTCCACGGCGGGCGCATGTTGCCCAGGCGAGCCTTCGTAATATGGGGATTCCCGACCATCTATACACCGGCATTTTGACGAGTGGTGAGGCAACGCATCAGCTGCTTCGAGAGCGATTCCAGCCAGAGGCTGACCCATTTTTCAACACGCTGGGGCCACGTGTGTTTCATATCGGCCCCGATCGCGACCGAAATGTCATTGAGGGCCTCGATCTGATCCGCGTCGAGAGGCCTGCGGATGCCGATTTTGTGCTCAATACGGGGCCCGATGATTTGGGGAGCGCCACTGACCTCGATAGCTGGAAGCCGCTGCTACACGACTGCGTTCGGTTGGCGTTACCGATGGTGTGTGCAAATCCGGATCTTGAGGTTCTGCGCGGAACAACGCGATTGATTTGTGCTGGTGCGTTGACCCAGTGCTACGAGGAACTCGGCGGACGCGCCGTTTGGGTCGGTAAGCCGGCTGGCGCCGTATATGATCGGGTTATGGCAATGCTGTCCGTCGAGCGAAGCCAGGTACTCGCTATTGGTGACTCGCTTCGGACTGATATTGCCGGTGCCAAGTCTGCTGGCATTGCGTCGTTCTGGGTTTTGGGGGGGATCCATGGTGAAGAGCTCGGCAGTAGCAAGGAGCGGATCGAGATAGCGGCAGCTGCGGCAGGTGTCGCGCCTGTGGCATGCGCATGGTCGTTGGAATGGTAGTGCCGCACGACATCACGAGGCGGAGACCCGATGCGAGGGCTGAAATGCAGATTCTGACGGTCGTTTTTTGCTAAGTGTCCGTCCGGAAGGTTTTCGAATCATTTGAATTCTCTTGCCCGGCTCGATTGATGTGTGAGTCGATGCCTCGCACCTAACAGCGAGACCTGCCATGTGGACACCCGAAACCCGCGCCCGTCACGACCGCAGCAATC
>CAIWAJ010000422.1:0-3705 GCA_903910565.1 uncultured Rhodospirillales bacterium | reverse complement strand
GCGGCCGAACGCGGCGGGTCGAAGGTGCCGGGTGTGAACAACGCGCCGATGGGGCTGTATCCCTGCGCGCCCGGAGGGCCGAACGATTACGTGTTTATCATGACGTCGCGGGCCAACCCGGAACATTGGGACCGCCTGTTGAAGCTGGTGGGCCGCGAGGACCTGATCGGCGACGCCCGCTACGCCACCCCCGCCGACCGGGTGGCTCGTGAAGCGGAAGTGGACGAGATCATCGCCGCCTGGACCAAAACCCGCGACAAGCGCGCGGCGATGCAGGCGGTGGGCGAGGCCGGCATCCCGGCCGGTGCGGTGCTGGACACGATGGAACTGCAGAACGACGTGACGTTCGAGGAACGCGGCATCATGCAGACCATGGTGCATCCGGTCCACAAGCCATTCAAAATGCCGGCTTGGCCGGTGCGGGTGGACGGGAAGCCGTCGCGGGTGCAGGCGTCTCCGGTCCTGGGCGCCAACACCGCCGAGGTGCTGGGCGAGTGGCTCGGGTTGGATGCCGCTGGGGTGGAGGAGTTGCGGGCGGAGGGGGTGGTTTAGTCCGCCAGAATCGCTACATTTGGTCATTAACGGGCGTGCCGTCAGACGCCCGATATGCTCCGAGCGAAAGCATGCATCTGCTCGACCGTCCACAACGGTTCGTCAGCATCGGCCGTCGCTCGCTCGCGTGCCCGCCGTGCCATCCAGCGGCGATGCTCGGGATCGGGATGCTCCTCCCCGAGCGCCTTGATCGCGGAATAGGCCTCTGCACCAGGGAGCGTTGCCAACATGTCGAACAACGTGTTGCGTGCGTGCTGTGCATTGTCACGGAGCGTCGGCGAATACACGCCTTTGTTCGCCCGCTCTATGTCTTCCGCCGCGCGGATATATCGGTGCATGAGGATGTAGAGCACCTTCAGATCCCAGACGTTGCGATAGGCGCGTACCCTCGTCCCGGTCCCATGCCTGTCACCGAGCAGGTCCGTGGCGAACTGCTGAGCAAAGGTCGAAGCCTCGAGCGCCGGAAGCAATTCCAGTGTCGCCTCAAGCGCCGGGATGGCCTCGAGCGGATTTGTATCCACCCATAGTGCAAACCATCGCGGCTGCTGATTGGCCAGTGCTGACCCATTGATCTTTCTTACTGCCAGCTCTGCGAGTTTGGCAGGCGTGGTTCCACCATCCGCCAGGATATTGAGGCAATAGCGCAGCCCGTCGGCATTAGGTATATCGTTTTCACACAACCAGTCGAGGATGAGTGGCGCGACTTCCGCGTGTAGCCACGGCGAATGATAAAGAATGTCGTGCAGGATATAGTGAAGTGGCTGGCCCTCGACGCTGTGCTCAAGCTCCCAGATCAATTCCTTCGTAACGGATTCGAGGCCGACCCGGGGATAGGCCCGATAAAGGGCCTCGAACCAGCCCGGCAGGCCGTTCAGTTCCGAGGTGATATAGCGGAACGCGTGCCGTGCCTCATCCGACGTGAGGTGCTGTGCAAATGCACTGTCCTCGGCGGCCTCGATCGCGAGCCCCGCCATGGCGAAGATCAGCGACATGGGTATCGAGTTCCCTTCTGCCCCTTCGGATCGAAGCCCAGGCTGGTAAGCGCGCCAGTGCGCCAACGCCGCGTCGCGATAAGCCCGCGCGACAGCCTCCCCGAACTCGGGGATGAGCGCGCGCCAATTCGTTTCGTCCTTCCGGTCGACCGCCATGCGATCCTTCGACGTACTGGCCCAAAGATGATATTGGTCCGGACTGAACTCACCCGGTTTAAGACCGGCTGGGTGGAGTACCCGATCTGGATTGTTCTTGAGTTCGCGCACCCAGTCGGCGCGCCTCTGCTGTTCCTCTCGATCCCGAGCCTCGCGTTGCCTTTCCCATTCGCGATGTTCAGCATCCATCTTCTCCATCACAGGGGAAGACTTAGGATTGAGGTGCGCCTCAAGTATGGCCTCGAGCTTTTCATTACCCTGGACGGCGGCCCGCAAGGTGGGCAACCATGCTGAGGGCCGATCAGCCTGGATATAGATGCCGATGCTGCGCGCCAGTGCCACCAGCCGGTCGTCGCTGTCCGTCTTTGTGTGAATCCAGCCCACGCAACGTTCGAAATCCTGCGGCCCGAATTGCCAGAAATGCCCGAGAAAGGCGATTTGCCAATCATCGGTCAACGCTTGGCTCGTCTCCGCCAACTCGGCGCGACACTGAGCAATGCTCGTCCAGTAGAGGAGGTCGTTGAGTTCCCGCCACCGTTGTACATTTTCATCAAGTTTCAATTTGTATTCAGAAAAATCATAGCTCTCCCGATAGTGCAGCGCTGGCATGTTGCGCATAATGGCGAGTGCGCTGGACGAGAGTGCCTGGGCAGAATGCGCAGCCACCAACCTGTCGACGGCATGCAACGCTGGCGCCATCAGCCAAGCAAATTCTTCTGACACATGGCACACGCCGCGTTCGATGACCGGCTCACGGATAAGAAAGTCGTTCATACCGGCGACCAGTCGGCCTGTCGGTTGGTCCTCCGCCTCATCCGCCATCAATGGCAGACGATCGACGAACGCATGCAACGCCTGCTCAAGACCGGTTGCCTTATAGCGCTCAAACCGGGCGACGCGCTCAAGCGTGCGCAGCAGTAACTCCACGCTGCGCGTCGTGGGCGCTGCGCCGTCGAGAAACTCGGCAAGAAGTCGGCGATCCAATGGACCGGGGTCGCCCGCGATTTTATCCCACACGCTATCTTTTTGCTCAGCATCGCCGACCGTCATCACACCCCGGATGGCGGCGATCCGCGCGTAAAGCCCGCGGGCCGAATTGCAGGCGATATCCATCAACGCTGGCACGCAGGCCGTCATTTCCCCCTGCCAGACCAGCCGGCCGAGGAAGAACACAACATCGTCATTGCTTCCATATTTCTTGAGCAAAGCAAGGGCATCGATTGTGAGTTCGGGGGTCGCGATCCGCCCTATCGCAGTATTGTCCATGACGCCGTTACTCCCTTCCCGTTGCGATCCGCTCGACGATGTCTGCGAGCATGGTACGGCGTACCGCGAGTGGCAGGCGGGAGGGGGCGCCGCCCTCGCTCGCTATTCCAGGCTCCAGCGCCAGGGTCTTGTCCCGTACCCCCTCGTCCAGGAGGATCAGCCAAGTCAGTGTCGGCCGCATACGTGGTACAATGACCTGCTCGCCATAGCTCTCGCGGAAGAACAGATGCTCCACGCGTGATCGGCCGCTCGGTTGGACCAGCAGTTCGTGGGCCCACTCCGCGCTCAACAGCTCACGGATTTCACGGTGACGAAAACGGACGCTGGTGTAGACGATATCGTCGAAAATACCGGTGCGCAGCAACGCATCGAGTTCCGGTGCGGTCCAGTCCGGCAGCAGCAGGCGCGGGTCGATCCGGTCTGGACTATGCACACCGTCTGGCAGGCAGATAATCGACTTACCAGTGAGCGTCACGGCACCGGCCAGTGCCCGCGCGCCCGCTTTTGCTTTAACCGCGCTTATACCGACTATCGCACTGGAGGCGGAAAGGGGGGCGAGTTGCAGTTCAACCATCCGTTGCAACACGCCAAGGCGGCTTCCTAGCAGCCTGTCGGACTTACGCCCACCCCGGCTTTGAGTTAGAATCGTAACATCGATTCCCTCTCGCCGGACCCGCGCGAATGGCCAATTTCCGCCCCTCCGACCGTTGCACCGGCTTCCTCCTGCCTCCCTCGATCG
>CAIWAJ010000421.1:0-5277 GCA_903910565.1 uncultured Rhodospirillales bacterium | reverse complement strand
CCGCCCTTCATGCCGAAGGAGCCGCCGACATTGCCGGTGAGGATGCGCACCTCCGGCCGCTTCACGCCCATGGCATTGGCGACCGAGCCTTGCAAACCGTAGGCGCCCTGGCTGACCACGCGCAGGATGTAGCGGCCATCGGCGAATTCGGCGATGCAGGCGCGGGGTTCCAGCGGCGCGATCACCACGCGGTTGTTGCGCATGGCGCCGCCGACGACATGGGCGGCGGAGGCGAAGGCGGCGTCGACGGCAGCGGCGTCGCCATATGCCCAGTCGAGGATGACGTTGCCTGGCGCTTCGTCGTGCAGTTGTGGCGCGCCGGTGGCGGCGGCGGTCGAGGCGGTGGTGACGGCGGGGAGTTCGTCGATCTCGGCGAAGATCAGCTCTGCCGCGTCCTTGGCGATGGCGCGGTTCTCGGCGACGATGAAGGCAAGCGGGTCGCCGACGTAGCGCACCTTGGTGTCGGCCAGCGCGTATTGCACGGGGCGCGGGATCGGCGTGCCGTCATGGTTGGGGCCGGCGACGTTGACCTGCATGGGCTTCACCCCGCCGTTGCGGAGGTCCTCCACGGTCAGCACGGCGAGCACGCCGGGCAAAGCGCGGGCGGCGGTGACGTCGAGCCCGCGGAGCATGCCGTGGGCGACACGGCTGCGGACCATCAGCCCGTAGGCCTGGCCGGGGAGGTTGAGGTCGTCGGTGTAGCGCCCCTCGCCGCGCAGCAGCGTGGGGTCCTCCATGCGCGAGACCGGTTGGCCCACCGCGAAGCGATCATCGTCGAAAGGAGCGTTCATCGTGGGGTTTCCTGCGGCGGGTTTGCGGATCAAGCGTTCCCTCGCAAGATAGGGGCGTGGGGCGAAAGCGCAAAGGTATGGAAAATGGGCGTAACAGAATGATCTCCGGCGATGATGGCGTGGTTCCCGAGGGCGCAGCGGCGGTGCCAGGGGTGCCGAACCTGCACAGCCACGCCTTTCAGCGCGCGATGGCCGGGCTTGCCGAGCGGGCGGGCGGGGATTTCTGGCAGTGGCGGGAGACCATGTATCGCTTCCTCGCGGTGCTGACGCCGGAGGATGTGCGGGCGATTGCCGCCCAGCTCTATGTTGAGTGCCTGCTGCACGGCTACACCTCAGTCGCCGAGTTCCATTATCTGCACAACGCGCCGGATGGCGGTGCCTATGACGATCCCGCCGAGATGGCCAACGCCATCATCGCCGCCGCCGAGGATGCCGGGATCGGGCTGCTGATGCTGCCGGTGCTGTATCGTCGCTCCGGGTTCGGCGGCGCGCCGGCGGGAGAGGGGCAGCGGCGCTTCGTGTTGTCGCAGGATCGCTATGCGCGGCTGGTCGCGGGGCTCGCCGCCCGCGTGCCCGTTGGCGTGGCGCCGCATAGCCTGCGGGCGGTGACGCCGGAGGAACTGGCCTGGGCGGTGGAGTTGGCGGGGGAACGGCCGATCCATATTCATATCGCCGAGCAGACCGGCGAAGTGGATGCGTGCCTCGCCTGGTCCGGCGCCAGGCCGGTGCAATGGCTGCTCGACCATGCGCCGGTTGATCGGCGCTGGTGCCTGGTGCACGCAACCCATTGCAATGCGACGGAGCTTCAGCGCATGGCCGCGAGCGGCGCGGTGGCGGGGCTGTGCCAGACCACCGAGGCCAATCTCGGCGATGGGGTGTTTCCGCTGCACGCGTATCTCGAAGCCGGCGGGCGCTTCGGCATCGGCAGCGACAGCCATGTCTCGACCTCGCCGGTCGAGGAACTGCGTTGGCTCGACTATATCCGCCGGCTGGAGACGCGAACGCGGCGTTCGCTCGGCGCCGGGCTGCTGGATCGGGCGACAGCGGGGGGCGTGCAGGCGTTTGGGGGCGGCACGAGGCATGATTTCGTGGTGCTGGATGCCGAGCATCCCGCGCTGGTTGGCCGCTCCGGCGAGGCCTTGGTGGATGCCTGGCTGTTCAACGGCAATGGCAATCCGGTGCGTGATGTGATGGCGGGCGGGGCCTGGGTCGTGCGCGATGGCGCCCATATCCGCGGTGAACGGATTGCCGCCGATTTCCGCGCGGCGATGCGGCGGATTATGGCGCGGCTCTAGGGTAGCAGGAAGCGCTGGCCGGGCCACAGGGCGGCATTGGCGAGGATGGCGGCCGTCAAGGTGAGCGGTGTGATGCGGCGGATGACACCCTCAGGCGCCGTGCCAAAACACCAGACCAGCGTCGCCAGCGCCCCGATCGCCGCGGCGGGGCGGATGACGCCGGGGGTTCCGATCGCGATGAAGGCGGCGGTTTGCAACCAGACCAGGCCGATCAACAGGAAGACGACCCGCGCCGGCCAGATCGATGCACGGCGCGAGGTCGCTCCCGTCGTTTGCAACAGCACGATACCGGCTCCTCGCCGCTGCGCGTCCGGGGGCCGGTTTTCGGGCCCAAGCGCGCGGAAGATCCGACCGCGATTTTGCGTGCGCCCAGAATGCTGCGGATTGATTAACCGCGGGTAAACGCCGGCTCGATTTTCCACGCCAGCATCGCCAGCCCCAGGATCGCCGCGGCCGCCATTGCCACCAGCGCGACGACGCCGGGCCAGCCATAGGTTCGCCATAGCGGCGCCGGGAGAATGCCGCCGAGGGCGCCGCCGATATAATAGGTGGTGGTGTAGATGCCGACGGCGGTGGATTTTCCCTGTGCGATGCGCGCGGCGATGTAGCCAAGCGAGAGGGTTTGCACCACGAACATGCCGCCGGCCAGCAGCGCCAGCCCCGCGACGATGCTGGCGAGATCGTGCTGCAACGTCAGGAGGATACCGGCCATGGCAAGGCCGACGCAGGCGGCCAGCGCCGGGCGGCGGCCGAAACGCAGGGTGAGACGGGCCCCGAGCGGGTTGGTGACCAGGCCGAGTAGATAGACAGTAAAGACCCAGCCTTGCTGCCCCGGGGTGAGGCGGAAGGGGGCATCGGCCAGGCGGAAATTGGCGTAGGTGAAGCTCGCGACCATGCTGAACAGCATGCAGCCGCCGATCACGCAGGTGCCGAGGAGGCGGATATTGCGCAGATGCATCCGCCAGACGGGCCAACCCGCGGTCACCGGCCGGAAATTTCGCTCTGGTGGCAACAGCAGGGCGATGGCGATGGCGCAGGCCAAAGTAAGCCCGCCGACCGCGGCAAATCCGGCACGCCAGCCGGCGATGTCGGTTGCGATCCCGGCGAGGAAGCGGCCGAAAAATCCGCCGACGATGGTACCCATTGCGTAGGCGGCGGTGGCGCGCACGGCGTCCGCGGGGGCGAATTCGTCGCCGATATAGCCGACCGCGACGGTGAAGATGAACGGGAACATCAACCCCTGCACGAAGCGCAGGGCGATCACGGTCGGCAGGTTCGGGCTGAGGGCGATCAGCAGGGTCGGCACGGTCAGCGCGAAGCAGGCACCGGCGATCAGGCGTTTGCGGCCGAGTCGGTCCGAGGCAGCGCCGACGAAGGGGGCGGCGAGGGCGACGGCGAACAGCGTCGCGGTGACGGCCAGGCTGGTGGCCGCCGGGCCGGCGGCGAAGTCGGCGGCGATCGAGGGGAGGATGGCCTGGGGGGTGTAGAAGTTGATGAAGGTGGCGAAGCCGGCGATGGCGAGGCCGGCGCGGTGGTGCTGGCGCGTCACGGCGCTTTCAGCATGGCGATGCAGGCGGCCGGCAAAGCGGGCGGGCGCGGCGGGCGGGGGCTGGAGGGCGACGGCTTTGGCGGCGTGTCCAGCCGATCGAACCACCATTGCAGGGAGGCATCGCAGCCATCGCCCGGGGGAGGCGGCGGCGGGCGGGGCGGGCAATCCGGCTGGCCGGCCGGGCATTGGAAATTTATATGCATATGGCTCGCGTGGCCGTACCAGGGGCGGATGAGGCGGATCCAGCCGCGGTCCCCGGTGACGGTGGCGCACAGCTGCTTCTTGATCGCCGCGTTGACCAGCACGCGGTCGATCCCCGGCAATTGGGTGGCGAGTTTCAGCAGCGTCACGTGTTCGGGTCGCCAGCGGGCGGGATCGACTGACTTGCCGTCGGGTCGCACCAGGCTCGGAGGTTCGAGGTTCTCGCGCGCGGCGATCGGCAGGGTGGGATGCGGGGTTACGTCGAGGTAGACGTCGGCGTCGATGCCCATCTGGTGACTGAGATGGCCGCCGGGCATCGGGCCGCCGCGGGGATTGGAGATGTCGCCCATGTACAGGTCGGGCAGGCCGGCGGCGCGGGCGTTGCGTGCGAGTTGCAGGAGATGGGCGATCGTGTCGGGGTGGCCCCAGAAGTTGCTCTTGTCCAAGCGCACTGTTTGCAGCCCCGCCGCCTCGTCCGGCAGGCGCTCGGCGCCCTGGATGCAGCCGCCGCCCTGGTTGCCGTAGATGTGGGCTGGGCCGGGATAGGGTGTGGTCGGCCCGGCCGCCATCAGCAACAGGGCGATGCACAGCAATGCGGCGAGACGGGAGGAGGGAGGGCACATCTGCCGTCGACTAGTCCCGCAAGACCGGCGCTTTTGCAAACCGAAATCGCTCTTTGAGCCGCATGGCTGGTTGTTCGAGCACGCGCCAGGAGAACTCGGCGATGCCGATCGAGATCGCCGAGGCCAGCAGGAAGCGGACGAGGCGGCGCAGGGCCGGCAGGCCGATGGTGTCCAGCCGCCACAGATACGGGTCGATCAGAGCCGGGACGAAGTTGTGGAACACGTAGATGCCGTAGCTGATCCGCCCGATATGACGGCTCACGGGGGCGGCGAGCCAGTCCAGCCAGCGGCTGGGGCGGGGCTCCATCGCCAGGGAGACCAGCGCCAGGCAGGTGACGTCGAGGAAACAACGGGACAGCGCCCGGGCCGGCGCGCCTTCATGCGGGAGCAAGGCCTGGATCGCCAGGAAGGCCGCGAAGCCAGCGAGCATCACCGCAGCCCGCCAGCGATGGAACCATCGCCACCCCGGCGCCGTCGCCTGCGGCCTGTCGAGCGCGAGCAGCGCGCCGGTAGCGAGGCTATCCATCACGCCGGGGAGCAGCAGGTCCTTGAACGGCGAGGCGCCGGCAGTGGCGAGGCCGAAGCGGTAGGCTGGGGCGGCGAGAAGGCAGGCGAGCACGCAGGCCAACAGCCGCGTGCGCCCGGCGGCCAGCATGACGACGGGGAACCACAGCAGATAGACCCGGATTTCCCGGATGACATCGTTTTTTCTTGTACCCCCGCGCCGAATCAGTCATGAATATCAGAGGGTTACGCCGGGATTGGAATCGCGAGGATGGAACACCCAACGGGTGAAGCTGATGTCGGGTCTCTGCGGG
>CAIWAJ010000420.1:0-3063 GCA_903910565.1 uncultured Rhodospirillales bacterium | reverse complement strand
CGGCCACCGTGAACCGCGAGGTGACCGGCTTCGTCCTCAACCGCTTGCAGGTCGCGCTGGTCTCCGAGGCGATGCGGCTGGTGGCCGATGGCGTGATCTCGGCGGAGGACGTCGATGCCACGGTGAAGCACGGGCTCGGGCTGCGCTGGTCCTTCATGGGGCCGCTCGAGACGATCGACCTCAACGCGCCGGGCGGCCTCGCCGATTATCTCGCGCGTTATGGCGGGCTCTATGCCAAGGTGCAGGAGGAGACACAGCCGCTGGCGCTGACGCCAGAGCTGGTCGCCGGGCTCGATGCCGCGCGCCGCGCCGTGCTGCCGCTCGAAGGCCAGGCGGCGCGGCAGGCATGGCGCGACCGGCGGCTCATGGGGCTGCTCGCCCACAAGGCCGGGCAGAGCGAGACGTAAGCCGCCCTCTCAGTAGAGCGGCGCGGCGTGCAGGTCGAAATACACCCAGTAGGGCCAGTTCTCCGGGAATTCGTAGAGCGGCGTAAGGTAGCGGGTGTGGCGCTCGGGCACCGTGTTGGTGATGCGGAAACGCAGGCTGCGTCCCTCACGCATCAGCCGGGACTCGAGCGCGGTTTCCGGCGCGATGGAGAAGGGGCGGCGGCAGCATGCCTCGTCCTGCGCCAGCACCACCGGGCCGCACACCAAAGCGGCGCGATGCGGGTGCTGGCGATCGACCGGCACGGCGCGCAAGGCCATCGGCAGGCTCGCCTCCACGAGGTCGCCGTCCTGCCATTCGCGGTCGATGCTTGCCCATTGACCGGGCACGCAGGGCACGGCGGCGGGGATACCGTTCACGCGGATCGTCATCCCCTCCGCCCATGACGGCACCCGCAGCCGCAGCGTGAAACGCGCGGCGCGGGGCAAAGCGAGGCGCAGCCGCGTCGCCTCCTCATGCGGGAAATCGGTGGTCTGGGTGAGGCGCACATCGGTGCCGCCCACCGACCAGGTGACCTCGGAGGGGACGTAGAGGTTCACGCACAGCGCGTCCTCGGCGGCAAAGTAGATGAGGTTGTGGTACTCGGCCATGTCCTGCAGGTAGGAGCCGGCGCAGCACGGCCATTCCTGCCAGTAGCGCTGCCGCGTGCCGCCGGCGATCGCGTAGTTGCCGTAGTAATAGGCCTTGCCATCCGGCAGTGGCGGCAGGGCGCCGCCGATGGTGTTGATCAGCAGCCGCTCGATCCAATCGCCGAACCGCGCCTCGCCGGTGAATTGCATGAGGTAGCCGGCGAGTTTGAACCCGGCCCAGGCGCCGCAGGGCTCTTCGGCGTGATAGGTGCAGCGATCGAGCGAGCGGCCGAGGCTGCCATCGGCGGGCATCAGCCGCTCATCCGGGCCGAAGCCGCCGGTGGCGTAGCACTGGGTGGCCTGGATGAAGTCATGCCCGTTGATGCAGATATCGAGAAACCGCTGCTCCCCGGTCACGGCATGGGCCATGGCGGCGGAGGCCAGGGAGTTGACGTGGCTATAGGCATGGGCGGGATGGATCACCGGGGGCGACGCGCTTTCCGCCAGCGGGCCCCAGAACGCCTCGTAATGCCATTCGGCGGCGAACTCCCGGTAGAACACGTCGCCGGTGAGCGTGAAGGCGCGGTAGAGGTTCTCCGAGAGCGTGTACCACTCGGAGGTATCGCCCGGCCCGGCGCCCCAGAAATCATGCCCGTCGGCGGGGGCGCGGGTGCGATCGAAGGTGCGGGCGGCCCAGGCGGCGGTCAGGCGCAGCGTCGGCAACGCCTCGGGCTCGCCGGCGTATTCATGCAGATCGAGCAGCCCGCCGAGCAGTTTCTCCCAGTCATAGAGCCGCATCTTCGCATTGCCGTCCGCGGGCAGGGTTTCGCGCCAGCCGGCGAACAAAGCGCGGGATTTGGCGATCAGCGCGGCATCGCCAGTGGCGCGGCCGAGGCGCGCGAGCCCGCCCATGATCTGGCCGAAGACAACCGAGGCGCTCGCCGAGGACCAGCCCTTGAGGTCCTCGCCCGGGGCGGGCAGCCCGGCGGCGCGGCGGAAGCCTTTCAGCAGGGAGTCGGTGTCGATCCCGCCATAGAGCGAAGCGGCATGGGCCACCTGCGCCTGGTAGCGGCCCGGCAGCAGCCGCACGCCCGCATGGTCGAATGATCGCAGCGCCGCCATGGCCGGAACTCCCTCACGTCGCGCCGAGCGTGCAGGAATCCGGCCCGTGCGGCAACCGTCAGAGCACCGACATCCGATGCATCGCGGAGAGGGATTCGCCGGGCGGGATATGCAGCAGGCCCGGCTTCTCCCGGAAATCCCCCGCGAAATCATGGGGGCTCGACATGCCCTGCCACGGCTCCAGGCAGAGGAAATCACCGCCGCGGCGCATCCAGATGCCGAGTTGGGGGAAGTTCTCCCAGGCGAACATCAGCGTCGGCGCGCCCGGGGCGGAGTAGCGCAGCGAGGAGGAGGCGGGCTGGTCGAGGATGATGGCGTCCTCGGCGAACAGGCCCTCGTGCAGATCGAGCACATGGCCCTGGATCGGCGTCGGCAGGCGCTCCGGGCGCAGCAGCCCGTCGGGGCTGACCCGGCGGATCGGCGCCGGCTCGCCGCGCGAGAAGGTCAGCCGGTGCACCTCCTTGGCGATGCCAGGCTTGATCGGCCAGTTGAAGGCGGGGTGCGCCCCCATGCTGGCCGGCAGCATCACATCGCCGGTGTTGGTGATGGTGTAGGTCACCTCGAGCCCCTCGGCGCCGATGCGGTAATCAACATCGAAGCGGAAGGCGAAGGGGTATTGCGCCCGCGTCGCCGCGTCATCGCGCATGCTGAGGCGGCAGTGATCGGCGCCGTGCGACACCCAGTCATAACGGCGGGACTTGGCGAAGCCGTGCCGCTCCAACTCGTAGCTCTGCCCGTCCACCGTGTAGTGGTTGTCCTTCACCGTGCCGACGATGGGGAACAGGATGGGCGAGTGGCGCGGCCAGGCCGGCAGGGCCTGCCAGATCAGCTCGGTGCCATCTTCGGTCACGAGGGAGCACAGCTCCGCCCCCTCCGCCAGGATGCGGGCGGTCAATCCGCCGCCGCTGATGCTATGATGGTCCATGCT
>CAIWAJ010000419.1:0-4676 GCA_903910565.1 uncultured Rhodospirillales bacterium | reverse complement strand
TGGCCAACGTGGCGCCATTGCGCACGAACTGTCGGACATCGTCGAAACAATCTCGCACAGCGCGTTGGTTCGCAGTATCGACGACGTATCGCAGCGCCCGGTCGAGGTCCTGGCCCGCCTTGAGCATTGTCGCAATCTCATGTGTAGCTTCGGCAAGTGCCTCTGCGCCCAGGCCACGCCGCCACACAAACTCAATTGAGAGTAACCGCCGAAATCTCCAGGCTTTGGCGTCAAGCGCGATCTCGACGGGCAGCATGCCCTGATCACGCAATTGCCTGACTGCCGATTTCTCATCAATCGCCTCGACGATGCCCTGTTGGATCATCCCGTTGGCGCTGATTGCGCGATAGCGGTAGCTGTTCACCGCACTTACGACTCCGCACGCACGCTGCGGAAAACCTCCTCGATGGTGGTGTCGCCGGCCAATGCCGCCTCCAAACCGGCATCGAGCATCGTCTTCATGCCGGATTGAATGGCAGCTGCCTCAATTTCACTCTCGTCGGCTCGCGCCAGGACTAACCTCGTAGTCTCCGCATCGGGTACGAGAAACTCGGCGATCGCCAGCCGACCACGATACCCTGTGTTGTTGCAACGCGGGCAGCCCACGGCATGCCATAATCGCGCTGCACGGCCGTCGCACCGTGCCGCCAGCCTGTAGCGCTCATCGAGCGCCGCAGGAATTTCACTCTCGCGCCGGCAGTGCGCGCAGAGTCTGCGTACCAAACGCTGCGCCAGGACGCCTCGAAGGACCGACGTGAGGAGATAGTCCTCGATACCCATGTCGCGCAGCCGGGTGATGCTTGCTGCGGCACTGTTGGTGTGCAGCGTCGAAAGTACGAAATGACCGGTCAAAGCCGCCTGAACGGCTATTTGTCCGGTTTCCGTATCGCGGATTTCGCCGATCATAATGATGTCGGGGTCAAGGCGAAGGATCGATCGCAGCAGACTCGCGAAGCTCAAGCCGATCTGCGGCCGCACTTGGATTTGATTGATCCCGGCAAGATGAAACTCGATTGGGTCCTCGACTGTAATGATCTTTCGTGTCATCGCGTTCAGCGCGAGCAAAGCTGTGTACAGCGTTGTCGTCTTGCCGCTGCCGGTAGGGCCGGTAACGAGCAGCACCCCGTTCGGTTGATTGAGAGCAGAAGACAGTCGATCAATCACGTGGGGTGCCAGACCTAGGCGGGTATAGTCAAACGCAACAGCTGATCGATCCAACACACGCAGCACCACTGTCTCGCCCCACAAGGACGGAACGGTGGCCACCCGGAAGTCGACGTCATGCCCACGGATCGTCATGCGAATACGGCCGTCCTGCGGCAGGCGACGTTCCGCGATATCGAGCCGTGCCATGATTTTCACGCGCGACACGATCGCCGCGGAAAGTCGGGCTGGTGGCGTCTCGGCCTCGTGGAGCATGCCGTCGAAACGATAGCGCACGCGCAACCGATCCTCGAATGGCTCGATGTGAATGTCGCTGGACTGAGCCTCAACCGCGCGGGTAATAATTTGGTTTACGATCCGAATAACTGGCGCTTCGCTCGCCATGTCTCTCAGTCGCTCAGCTTCCTCGGCTAAGATCGGCTCACCGGTGATGGCGCTGTCGGCGTTGTCAGGGTTTTCGACTGGGAACAGGTTTGCCAGAGCCGCATCGAGTTCCACGGGCACCGCTACCATGCGAATCACGTTGCGCCCGGTCGCCGCGCGGATGGCCGACGGGGTAAACACATCGAATGGGTCGGCTACGGCAAGGGTGAGTGTTTCATCGTCGCATCGCAATGCCAAAACGCGAGCGTTCCGCAAGAAGCTCGGCTTCAATCGGTCTGGGAGGACGGGCAACTCCGGGTAATCTGCCGGCGTGGCGAGCGGGAGGCTACTTACGGCAGCCAAGACCTCGGCCATCGACCGCTCGCCCACCAATCCTAGTTGAACGATCACCCCATCCAGCCGTCGTCCAGTCTCCTCGGCAACTGCGCGGGCACGCTCCAGTCCACGGCCATCGAGCAACTCCAGGCGAATCAACTCGGCAACCAGACCGTCCATCAGGCCACCGGCAGAATGCCAGGGCGGCCCGCTGCGATCCACGCCTCGTATTCGAGCAATGTTCGTTCTGTTGCCGGATAAAACCCCTCAATTGGCTCGCCTGCGAGCACGCGAGCCTTGATAAAAACCTCGATCTCCTCCTGCTCAAGCCCGTCCCTCGCAACGCGGTCGGCGAGATGGCGCGGAATGATGACCGTGCCATCCTCGTCAGCGCAGACGATATCACCTGGTTCAACCAGAACACCGCCGCAGCCAATGGCTTCACCGGTGCCAACGGCAAGCAGCGCGCCTGAAGACGGCGGCGGCGCGCTGGCGCGGCACTGGATTGGCAGGCTCATCTGTGCGAGCGGCCCGACATCGCGCATTGCGCCATCGGCGATCACTCCGGCAATGCCCCGGTAGATCAGCCGTGCTCCCAGGATATCCCCGATGGTGCCAACGCCGACGCAGCCGCCCGTGTCGATCACGAGGACACTGCCTGGTGTCGCCGTTTCAATTGCGATGCGCGTTGGGTTGTCCGGGTTGGCCGTGCTGGCTCGCGCGTCCAGGTCCTCGCGCATCGGCGCATAGCGCAAGGTTACGGCAGGGCCGACGAAGCGGGCCTTATTCGGATCAAGCGGCTTTACGCCCAGAGGCGATCGCGTGCGAAGCCTCGCGATTTTGATCAGCTGTGCGGTTACGGTTGCAGTGCTGACCTCGCGGAGCTTGTTGAGCGTATCTGGCGCGAGTTCGATCATGTCACTTGGCCTCCCGAACTATCAGCCCGATCTTAGCAGCACCCGCCGTCCGGGGCGACTCTGGTCTGCTTGTGCGGAATGTGCCCGGGGATATCGTACATGAACGCGTGGGGGATTGCCGTCTTCATATATACCCGCCGAGATTGATCGGGCGCCACGTGCGGGCGGCCAGGTCCGGCGCGTGCTGCACTGGTCCGGCAGCCAGGCGCTCGCGGGTGACGCGTGCCAGCGACAAACCTTCGGGTAGTTCGCGTGGCCCCTGGGCGCGGCTGTTATACGGCGGATCGCGCCAGGGCTGATGGCCGATGCCGCGTGGGTCTGGCGCCGACGTCCAACCGGGCGCGGTGGCGAAACGCAGGCCGAGCATGGCGAGATTGTCGATCATCCACTCCAGCGCAGCATCCGAAAGTCCGCACTCGCCTTGCGCCATGCCGCCGCCAACGTCCTCGTGCGCGCCAGGGAACAAATATTGCAGCACCCTGGCATCGGGCTCCCAATAGGTTGGCGCACAATCGGCGCGACGCTCATCGATCGCGAGTGCGTGGAAGCCGTAGACGGTGCCGGGCGGCAGGGTGATATCGGCGAAACGATGGAGATCGATCGCTGGGTTCAGCCCAAAATGGTCGGGAATACCCTGCGTTCCCACGGTCTCCCACACCGCCACTGCCTCGATGGAGACGCTGGTATGGCGCGGCGCGGTCAGTGGGGCGGTGAAGAAGCCGGGAAGTTCGGCCAGCGCGGCATCGAGCGCCCGCACAACGGAGGCGCGCCGGGCCAGCACGCCGCGCCGCCAATCCTGCCACAGCGACCCACCGATCCGTTCCGCAGCACCGTCGGGCTTGAGATCACACCGCGCCCGATCGGGCAGGCCGCGCGCCGCGATCAGGCCGGACAGCACGCGCGCCGCCGTCGCGCCGGCGCTGAAGCCGACCAGCACGATACGGTCACCGGCATCGTAGTTTCGGGCAATGAAGCCGTAACCGCGCAGTACCGGTAGCAGGAAACGACCACCTGGTGCATCGCGCAGCATACGCGCAAGCGGATCGGTGGGGTCACCGCCTTGCAGGAGATACAGCGCGGTCTGGATCAGGCGGCCATCCTCGGTGCGGGCGGTGCGCTCCTGCTCGGCTGCGCGCAATAGGCACTCCGGCGTGTCCGTGCCGTCGAGGTTGACGAACAGCCGGAACACGTTGGTCGTGGTCAGCGGCCACACCTCCTGCCCGGGAGTGGGCCACAGCCCGTCGAGGCAAACAATAATGTTTTTCAAAGACTTGGTCTCCGCCTCAGGGCATCAATAGGTTCGGCAGGAAGGTGGTCAGCGGAGGAAAGATGGTGATCAGCAGCAGCACGGCAAGCAGCGGCGTCAGCCAGGGCAGGATGGCGCGCGACATTGCCTCGTAGCTGATGCCGGCGATGCGGGAGGTGACGAACAGCACCACGCCGACCGGGGGGTGGATGGTGCCGAGGATGAGGTTGAAGATCATGATCAGGCCGAACTGCGTCGGGTCGATCCCGAAGGTCACGGCCGCGGGGACCAGGATTGGGATCAGCAGCAGTATCGCGGCCAGGGCCTCCATGAAGCAGCCGACGATGAGCAGGATGAGGTTGACCGCGAAAAGGAACAGCAGCGGGCTGCCGATGGTGCCGACCAGCAGCGGCGTGAGCGTTTGTGGCAGGCGGGAGATCGACATGCACCAGCCGAGGGAGCCTGCCACCATCACCAGCACGGTCACCAGGCCGGTGGTCTCGGCGCTGTCGATCAGCAGGTTTGGCAGGTCGGCGACTTTGAGCGTGCGATAGACGGCGAAACCGAGGAACAGGGCGTAGAGCGTGGCCGCCGCGGCGGCCTCGGTGGGGGTGAAGAGGCCGCTGAACATGCCGCCAAGCAGCAGCGCC
>CAIWAJ010000418.1:0-2550 GCA_903910565.1 uncultured Rhodospirillales bacterium | reverse complement strand
CTGGCTGAGGCACGCGCGACACAGTGAAAGGAAGGGCTCCTTTTTTGAAAAAAAAGAGCAAAAAATTTTCATCCCTTTACAGCGTACCGCTCCCAGCTATCCGAGCGGTGTACGCCAACGGCATGGATGGATCGAAAAGTTTTTTTGGTTCTTTTTGTTCACAAAAAGAACACCCTTCCCTTCACTTCGCCGCCGCAGGCCTAAAGCCGAACGCCGCCTCGAACCGCGCCGCAAACGCCGGCCACACCGCCGGATTCAACACCCGCGAGGCCGCCCGCCCATCCAGAATATCCAGCATCTGCTCGGCCGCGATGCGGGCGATATTGGCGCGGGATTCGCGGGTTACGCCGGCGGTGTGCGGGCTCACCAGCACGTTGTCAAACGCCATCAGCGGATGGTCCTTCGGCGGCGGCTCCTTGAACCACACGTCGAGTCCGGCCCCGGCGATGGCCCCACTGCGCAGCGCCCCCACCAGCGCCGCCTCGTCATGAATGCCGCCGCGGGCGGTGGTGACGAAGTAGGCGTGTTTCTGCATCAGCCCGAACGTGCGTGCGTTCATCAGGTTCAGGGTTTCCGCGGTGCGCGGGCAGTTGATGGAGACGTAGTCGGCCTGGGCGAGCATTTCGTCGAGCCCGGACTTGGTGGCCCCCTTGGCGGCGATTTGCTCGGCGGTCAGGTACGGGTCGTAGGCGAGGATGCGCATGTTGAACAACACGCGGCACAACTCGGCGAGCCGCCCGCCGACATGGCCGAGGCCGATGATGCCGAGGGTTTTGTCCTTGAGCTCGGTGCCCATATAGGCGTTGCGCTCGATGCCGTCGGAGCGGCGCATGAAGCGGTCGGTTTCGATGATGCGCTTGGCGAGGCACAGCATCATGGCGAGCGCGTGCTCGGCGACGGCCTCCTTATTGCCGCCGGCCTGATTGACCACCAGCACGCCAGCCTTGGTGCAGTCATCGAGATCGACGGTGTCGTAGCCGGCACCATTGGTGGAGATCACCAGCAGGTTGGGCGCGCGGGCGAGCAGGCCAGCATGGGCGTGGAAGCCGGGGTCGAGTTCGTCACGGGCGGAGCCGATCTGGAAGGCATGGGCGGCTTCCAGCACCGGGCCGGCCTCGGGGGCGGCGGCGTCATTCTCCAGGCGATCGACGCGGATATCCTCGCGGGTGGCGAGGATATCGAGGAAGTTATTGGCGGCGACACGATCGACGTAGAAGACGCGCTTGGTATTGACGGCCATGCGGACGGTTCCGTTGCTTGGTGATTGTGCGGAACCCTACCGTCCCCCTCAATCTCCGGCAATCCGCAACGCCTCACCGGTCATCGCAGGGATCACACCAGGCAGCATTTCTTGTACTTCTTCCCGCTTCCGCAGGGGCATGGATCATTGCGGCCGATTTTCACCGCCTTAACGATGGGTTCGCCAGGGAGATCGCGCTCGGCGCGTTCCAAACCGTTAATGAAAGCCTCATGATAGTCCGGAACTGGGGTCGCACGCTCGGCGCGCAGCCCAAGCATGATTTCAACGTCCTCCAGGTCGCCAGCTACCGAGATATCCACCGCGTCATCCGCAAAGGCCGCGCGAATGGCGTCGATCAACTCGACGGCCCGAATATCGGCACAGGCAATCATAACAAACCCGTTGGCCACCTCGTCGCGCACCGGATAGCCGGCGAGAATGCGTTCGAACCGGTGAAGGCACCCCGCGCGAAGGTCGGGATGAAATTGGGCAATCGCACCGAGCGCACCAATCAAATTGAGCCGCGTGCCGAAGCGGGTATCCGGATGCACCAGCAATCGCTCGACCGGCGCGAACGCCGCGGCGCCGATCATGCCGAGGGCGGCTGGAATGTCCCGCTCGGCGGCATGGTCCTCATCGTCGGCGTCTTCCAACGCGGTCAGCAACGGCTTAACGGCCGCGTCGGCCCTCATCTGGCCAAGCGCGCGCCAGGCGTGCACCTGCCCCCATGCGGCCGGGTCGTTTTCTCCGGCGCCGGCCGACCAATCCGTGGCGAGCCGGATAAGTTCTGGGATGTCGGCCGTGGAGAGCCCGTACTCCCCGGCATAGTCGGGCCAGGAATGATGGTCTTTCACCTCGTGAGCGCCGATCGCCAGTAATTGGCTGACTAGTGGCGCGTACCGGGCGGGCATGTCAGCCTCAACGGATGGCATCGAGGACCTCCTATAGGGATCGACCAGCCATTACCCCGCCGCGCCGAACCGCTCAATGCGATACCAGGGATTGATCGGTGTGCCATGCAGCACCGTATCCGCGGTGAGCTTCCCGCTGATTGGCCCCAGCGTATACCCATTAGCGGTGAGCGCGTTGTAGTAGCCGGGCAGGCCGGGCACGTCGCCGAGCAAGGGCGCGCGGTCGAGCGCGGTGTTGATGCCGGTCCAGCTGCGGATGATCTGCAGGCCGCGCAGCTCGGGGAGTGCCTGCGCGGCCACCCAGAGATTGCCCTGGATGTTCCGCCGCAAATTGCGGGTGCGCCCATCGCGCGGATCGAAACTGCCGAACCAGCCGCCGCCGATCAGCAACCCGCCGCT
>CAIWAJ010000417.1:0-2150 GCA_903910565.1 uncultured Rhodospirillales bacterium | reverse complement strand
TCGGGTTGGCGGGTGCCTCGGTGAGGGCGATGTCGATCTCCCGGTCATCCAGTTCGCCAGTGCGCAGCATGCGGCGGAATTTGGAGCGGGTATCGGCGGCCGCCTGTTCGCCACATAGCGCGGTGATCAGCCGTTCCTCCGCGGCCAGCTCGGCCTTGGCGGCGACCTGCTTGCGCTCGATATCGCGCAGCATGGTGATCGAGACCTCGACCAGATCGCGCACGATGCTCTCCACATCCCGCCCGACATAGCCGACCTCGGTGAACTTGGTCGCCTCCACCTTGATGAAGGGCGCCTGGGCCAGCTTGGCCAGCCGGCGCGCGATCTCGGTCTTGCCGCAGCCGGTGGGGCCGATCATCAGGATGTTTTTCGGCACGACTTCCTCGCGCAGCCCATCCGGCAGTTGCTGGCGCCGCCAGCGGTTGCGCAGCGCGATGGCCACCGCGCGCTTGGCGTCATTCTGGCCGACAATGAAGCGGTCGAGCTCGCTGACGATCTCGCGCGGCGAAAAAGTGGGAACGTCCATGGCTCAGCCGATCGTTTCAACAATGACGCTGTGATTGGTGTAGACGCAGATATCGCCGGCGATTTTCATCGCACGCCGCGCGATTTCCTCGGCGCCGAGGTCGTCGATGGTGAGCAAGGCGCGGGCGGCGGCCAGGGCGAAATTGCCGCCCGAGCCGATGGCGATCACCCCGTCCTCGGGCTCCAGCACGTCGCCATTGCCGGTCAGCGTGAAGCTGCGGTCCTTGTCGGCCACTGTCATCATCGCCTCGAGCCGGCGCAGATACCGGTCGGTCCGCCAGTCCTTGGCCAGTTCGACGCAGGCGCGTTCGAGCTGGTGGGGGAAGCGTTCGAGCTTGGCTTCCAGCCGTTCCAGCAAGGTGAAGGCGTCCGCGGTGGCGCCGGCGAACCCTGCCAGCACATGGCCGTCGCCGATGCGGCGCACCTTGCGGGCATTGCCCTTGATGACGGTGTTGCCGAGCGAGACCTGGCCGTCGCCGGCCATCGCCACGGTGGCGCCGCGGCGGACGCAGAGGATGGTGGTGCCGTGCCAGCCCACTGGATCGTGAGGGGAGGATTGTGTGTTCATGATCCGGCTAGATGGCGCGGCCGGCCGGCCACGGCAAGCCGCCTCCCCAGATGACGGGGAATGGGCGGATCAGCCCCGGCGGCGGGGCGGCTTCGTCGTGGCCGCGCGCCATGCCGCTTCGAGGGCGGAGGCGAGTTCGTCGGCGGCGACGGATGCGATGGTCACGGTGGTCCAGCCCATTTTTCCCCAGCCGCCCGGAACGGGCGCGAAGCCATGGGGGATCGCCTCGCAGCGGAACGCCTGATCCTCAGGCGTGAAGCGGAGATTGGCCGTCTGTTCGTCGGGGCTCAGGGTCGCGTAGATCACGCGGGCGCGAAAGGAGCGCCGGTCCACATGCTGGGCCTCGGCGGTGCCGGGCAGCGCCAAAGCGAGGCGGCGGAAATCGGCGGCGTCGGCCATGGTTCATCCCCCGGGGCGTGCGGGCATTTTTCCCGAGGCCGTACGGTGTTGCAATTGGCTTTGATTGCCGGGGGGCGCGGTTTTCGTCTATTGAGCGGCCCATGACCCGCAGCGCCACGATCTCCCGCAAAACCTCGGAAACCGATATCACCCTCAGCCTCGATCTCGACGGCACGGGCAAGGCGGATATCGCCACCGGCATCGGCTTCCTCGACCATATGTTGACCGCGCTGGCGCGCCACGCGCTGTTCGACCTCACGGTGCGCGCCGATGGCGATCTGCATATCGACATGCATCACACCACCGAGGATGTCGGCATTGTGCTCGGCCGGGCGGTGGCGCAGGCGCTGGGCGAGAAGCGCGGTATCCGCCGCTTCGGGTCCGCCGTGGTGCCGATGGACGAGGCGCTGGCCGAGGCGGCGATCGATATTTCCGGCCGGCCCTTCCTCGCCTGGTCCGTCAGCTTCGCGCAGCCCAAGGTGGGCGCGATGGATACCGAGCTGTTCGAGGAGTTCTTCCGCGCCTTCGCCACCAACGCGCTGATCACTCTTCATGTGGTGCAGAAGGCCGGCACCAACACGCACCACGTCGCCGAGGCCTGCTTCAAGGCGCTGGCCCGGGCGCTGCGCGTGGCCGTGGAGATGGACCCGCGCGTCGG
>CAIWAJ010000416.1:0-2348 GCA_903910565.1 uncultured Rhodospirillales bacterium | reverse complement strand
GTGGGCGGGGACGGTGGTGAAGCCGATCTGGTTGTTGACGATGACGTGGACGGTGCCGCCGGTGCGGTAGCCGATGAGCTGGCTCATGGCCAGCGTCTCGTAGACCAGGCCCTGGCCGGCGAAGGCGGCGTCGCCGTGCATGAGGATGCCCATCACCGAGCGGCGGGCGCGGGTGTCGCCGGCCATGTCCTGCCGGGCGCGGACCTTGCCGACCACGACGGGGTCGACCGCTTCGAGGTGGGAGGGGTTGGGCTGGAGGGAGAGGTGCACCATGTGGCCGGCGATCTCGATGTCGGTCGAGGTGCCGAGGTGGTATTTTACGTCGCCGGAGCCCTGAACGTCATCGGGCTTGAAGGAGGAGCCGCCGAATTCGCTGAACAGCGCGGCGTAGGGCTTCTTGACGATGTTGACGAGGGTGTTGAGGCGGCCGCGATGGGGCATGCCGATGGCGATTTCGCGCACGCCGGACTTGGCCGCCGTCTCGATGATGGCGTGCAGCGCGGGGATGGTGACCTCGCCGCCCTCGAGCCCGAAGCGCTTGGTGCCGACGTAGCGGCGCTGGCAGAAGGTTTCGAGGCCCTCGGCCTCGGTGAGCTGCTGCAGGATGGTTTTTTTCGCGCCGCGGCCGAAGGCGGTGCGCCAGGGTGCGCCCTCGACGCGGCGCTGGATCCAGGCCTTCTGGTCGGGGTCCTGGATGTGCATGAATTCGACGCCGATCGGGCCGCAATAGGTTTCGCGGAGGACCTGGAGGATCTGGCGGGGGGTGGCGGATTCGAGGCCGAGCACGTTGTCGATGAAAATCGGCCGGTCCATGTCGGCGGGGCCGAAGCCATAGGTCGCGGGGTCGAGCTCGGGGTGGTTCTTGGGGCCTTGCAGGCCGAGCGGGTCGAGCTTGGCTTCGAGATGGCCGCGCACGCGATAGGTGCGGATCATCATCAGGGCGCGCAGGCTGTCCTTGGTGGCGGCGCGCACGGTGTCCGACGTTGCGGGGACCGGCTGGGCCACACGGCGTTCAACGACGGGGCGCTCGGGGGCCGGTGCGGCGTGGGTGTCGATCACCGCTTCGCGCGGGGCCCAGGAGGCGCCTGAAGCATCCAACAACACGGCGCGGGCCTCGTCGTCCATCGCGTCGAACACCGCGGCGAAGCCGGGATCGACGGCGGCGGGATCGACGGTCCAGCGCGCATACATCTCGGCGATGAACGCCGCATTCGCCCCGCTGAACGCCGAAGCAAGAACATCAACGCCGGCCATGGATCATCCCTCATGTGCTGGCGGCCGTGAGGACGGCGCGCCGTCTCGAACAGTACAAACCGATCACCGGCCTTCGCCGGTGGTGGGAACGTTTATACCGCCACTTTGTTAGCGGCGGCTTTCTTGTCCGGCGCGGCGGTGTCGCCGCGCTCCTCCCGCACTCAGCCCCGCAGAGCCTTCACCATGGTGCTGCCGAGCGCCGCCGGGCTTTCGGCGACGTGGATGCCGGCCTGGCGCATGGCCTCGAACTTGGCGGCCGCGGTGTCCCGCCCGCCGCTGATCACCGCGCCGGCGTGGCCCATGCGGCGGCCCGGCGGCGCGGTGGCGCCGGCGATGAAGCCGACGGTGGGCTTCTTCACCTTGTTGGAGGCGAGGAATTCGGCGGCGTCGATTTCGCTCTGCCCGCCGATTTCGCCGATCATGATGACGGCCTCGGTCTCGGGGTCGGCGAGGAACATTTCCAGCACCTCGATGAAATCGGTGCCCTTCACCGGATCGCCGCCGATGCCGACGCAGCTGGACTGGCCGAGCCCGGCGGCGGTGGTTTGCGCCACTGCCTCATAGGTCAATGTGCCGGACCGCGAGACGATGCCGACCTTGCCGCGACGGTGGATGTGGCCGGGCATGATGCCAATTTTGCAGGCGTCGGGCGTGATGACGCCCGGGCAGTTCGGCCCGATCAGGCGGGAGCGGCTGCCGGAAAGGGCGCGCTTGACGCGCACCATGTCGAGCACCGGGATGCCCTCGGTGATGCAGACGATGAGGGCGATTTCGCTCTCGATCGCCTCCAGGATGGCGTCCGCGGCGAAAGCGGGCGGCACGTAGATGGCCGAGGCGCTGACGGGCCCGGCGGCCACCGCCTGCGCCACGGTGTCCCACACGGGCAGGCCGAGATGGGTGGAGCCGCCCTTGCCGGGCGTCACGCCGCCGACCATTTTCGTGCCGTAGGCGATCGCCTGCTCGGAATGGAATGTGCCCTGGGCGCCGGTGAAGCCCTGGCAGATGACGGTGGTGTTGGCGTCGACAAGAACGGCCATCAGGCGGCTTCCTTCACGGCCTTGACCACTTTTTCGGCGGCGTCGGCAAGATTGTCG
>CAIWAJ010000415.1:0-4540 GCA_903910565.1 uncultured Rhodospirillales bacterium | reverse complement strand
GTTCCGCCAGCAATTTCGTCGCGAGGTGCGCGCCGGCCGCTTCGCCATGGATTTCGCCACCTCCGCCCCAGCCGCGCTAGCGTGGCTGGCGGACCAGGCGGCGGACACCCCCGCGCTGGTGCTGTCAGACATCAACATGCCCGGCATGACCGGGCTCGAACTCCTCCCCCGCGTGAAGGCGCTGCGGCCTGAACTGCCGGTGATCATGATCACCGCCTATGGCGACGCCGACACCCGTCGCCTCGCACGGGACGGTGGCGCCGAGGATGTCTATGCGAAGCCGATCGACTTCGGCGCACTGCGCGCGGAGATCGACCAGCGGCTGAGCGGGCAAGGGCTTTCGGTGTGACATCACATGTGCTCGTCGTCGACGACGAACCCGATATCGAGGCCCTGGTCGTCCAGAAATACCGCCGCGAAATCCGCAGCGGCGCGCTCGCATTTACCTTCGCTGGCGATGGCGTGGAAGCGCTCGCCGTGCTCGCCAAACGCCCCGATATCGATGTTGTCGTCTCCGACATCAACATGCCGCGGATGGACGGGTTGACCCTGCTGACCCATCTCGCCAGGCTCGACCAGTCTCCGGCCAGCATGATCGTCTCGGCCTATGGCGATATGTCGAACATCCGCACCGCGATGAACCGTGGCGCTTTCGACTTTGTGACCAAGCCGATCGATTTCGTCGATTTCGAAACCACGTTGCAGAAGACCCTGCGTCATGTCGAAGCACGGCGCGAGGCACAGGGCCGCACGCTCGCCGCCGAGCGCGCCCAGGCGGCGCTAGCCCGCTACTTCTCGCCACGCCTCGCCAGCCGCCTCGCCCAGGGCGACGGTGCCGCAGCGCTCGAAGGCCGCAACCGCGTAGTCAGCGCGATGTTCACCGATATCGCCGGCTTCACGAGCCTGGCCGAGACGCTCGAAATCAGTGTCCTCTCGACTCTGCTCAACGAATACCTCTCGACGATGATCGATGTGGTCTTCGCGCATGAGGGCACGATCGCCAAGATCATCGGTGACGGGCTCTACGTGCTGTTCGGTGCGCCCGACGACCAGCCCGATCACCCTGCGCGTGCGCTCGCCTGTGCCTGCGCGCTCGATGCAGCAGCGGAGGCCCAGCGCCAACGCTGGCTATCCGAAGGCGTCGCTCTTGGCGCGACCCGCATCGGCCTGCACGCCGGCACCGCCGTGGTCGGCAGTTTCGGGGGAGGCCGTTTCTTCGACTATGCCGCGTACGGCGACACCATCAACATTGCCGCGCGTTTGGAGGCGGCCAACAAGGTGCTGGGCACGCGGATCTGCGTCAGCGAGGCCATCGTCAGCCAGGTGAGTGGCGTCCCATTTCGTCGTGTCGGCGAACTTGTGTTGCGTGGGCGTACGCAATCGCTGAATGCCTATGAGCCGCTCGGCAAGAACGACATCTCATCTGCTGCGGGGGCCGCGTACGCCGTCGCCTTCGACCTGCTTGCATCCCAGGACCCCGCCGCCCTATCGGCCTTCGCCTCCCTGGTCGGCCAATGCCCGGATGACAGCTTGGCACATTTCCATCTCAGGCGCCTGCTGAACGGCCAACGTGGGATACGCATCGCCGTCGATTAGGGAGACGCCGGGGCTTTCGACTTCCGAGCGGGCCGGACGCCGAGGCGGCCGCGGTCCACCGAGTGGCGGGCGCCGACCGCACAGCCCACCACCTGATACTGTCGATCAAGGCGGTACGCAAGGAGGGCATCACCGGCCACGTCTCGCTCGCTCGCGCTCTGACCACCCGCGGTGTGCCAACGGCCCAGGGCCTCGCCGTCGGCCAGCAGGCAGTAAAGCCCGATCCCCGGCAGCAGCAGCGACTTGCCGTTGCCCTTGCCTTCCTCGTCATAGAAGCGGCAACGGTCACTGAAGCCGCGAAGCGCGTGGGGTACTGCGCGGATGATGCCGGGTCGACGTTAAGCATTCGGTGAAACCTAGATCGCGGATCGTCCGACGATCCTCATCGGCGGTGCGGGCTGGAGCATGGACAGTGACGTGATGCGACGCTGCAAGTGGCCCTATTCCACGCAAGCGCGCGATCAGTTCGGCGCAGCTCTCGAACGCTTCAACAGTCAACGCGCCAGTATCCTCGCGCAGCTTGATCGCGATGGTCCATTCGCCGGCTTCGATGTCGATCGTCCATGCCTTTCGAGCGGCCAGGGGCATACCTTGGGACCGCCGCGGGGCACCGTTGGGCTACGACTCGTGTTCAAATGGTTCCAGGGTGGTTCCGCGTGCCGAATGTCGTGCCGTTAAGGCACTGAAATCGACTCGTAAGTCACTGACTTACTTAGAAAATTTGGAGCGGGCGATGGGATTCGAACCCACGACCCCAACCTTGGCAAGGTTGTGCTCTACCCCTGAGCTACGCCCGCGCTCCGTGCGTGGCGGGGAGATACGGGGTTCGGGTGACGATTGCAAGACACGTCGTGCAGCCCGGTCATGCAGAAACAGGGCTGGCTTCGTCTATCGGTAGTCGATCCGCGGATCGATATAGGCGTAGAGCACGTCGACCAGCAGGTTGATCGCCATGTACATCAGCAGAATCAGCAGGATGCAGCCCTGGATCAGCGGGTAGTCGCGCACGCCGATCGCCTGGATCAGCAGGCGGCCGAGGCCGGGATAGGTGAAGACCGCCTCGGTGACCACGGTGCCGCCGATGAAATTGGCGAGCGAGAGGCCGACGATGGTGACGAAGGGCAGCATGGCGTTGCGCATCACGTGCCGCCCGACCACGTCACGCTCGCGCAGGCCCTTGGAGCGGGCGGTGCGCACGTAGTCCGACAGGAGTTCGCCGAGCAGGGCGGCGCGCAGGAAGCGGCTGAAAATGCCGGAGATGTAGAGACCGAGGGTGAGGGCGGGGAGGGCGAGGTTGGCCAGTGCGCGGATTGGGTCGCTGATCAGCGGGAAATAGGCCGACGCCGAGGGCAGCCAGTGCAGTTGCACCGCGAAGAGCAGGATCAGCAGGATGCCGAGCCAGAAGGTCGGCACCCCCAGCGCCAGCGCGCTCCAGCCGCTCAATACGCGGTCGAGCAGGGAGTTCGGTTTCAGCGCGCTCGCCACCGCAACGGGAATGCCGACCAGCAGGCCGACCAGGGTGGCGGCCAGGCCGAGTTGCAGCGTGGCGGGGATGCGCTTGGTGATGAGGTCCAGCACCGGCTCGCGGCTCTGGATGGATTGGCCGAGATCGCCATGCAGGGCGGCCACCAGCCAGCGCCAGTATTGCACGAGGATCGGCTGATCGAGCCCGAGGCGGATGGTGATGGCGGCGATCTGCTCGGGGGTGGCGTTTTCGCCGACCAGGGCGCCGATCGGGCTGCCCGGCACCGCGTAGATCATCGCCCAGATGCCGAGGGAGGCGAGGAGCAGCACGGGGATGAACTGGGCGAGGCGGCGGAGGATATATGATGTCATGCCTCGTCCTCCGCGGATTGCCGGTCCTCGATGAGGCGGGCCAGTGTGCGGCCCAGCGTGTCGAGCGACAGGATTGTCAGCGTCAGCACAATGCCGGGCAGCACGGCGTAGTAGGGCGCCTCATAAAGGAAGCCCTTGCCGGTGCGCAGCATGTCGCCCCAGCTCGGCGTGGGCGGCGGAATGCCGACGCCGAGGAAGGACAGTGCGGCCTCCAGCAGGATCGCCACCGCCGAGAGGATCACCACCTGCACCAGGATCGGGCTCCAGGCATTGGGCAGCACGGTGGTGAACATGGTGTAGGCGGACGAGCCGCCCAGCGCCTCGACGGCGGTGACGAAATCGCGCTGGCGCAGCGAAAGCACCTGGGCGCGGGTGATGCGGGCAAAGCTCGGGATGCCGGTGATGCCGACCGCCACCAGCGAGGCCATCTGGCTGCGGCCGAGCACGGCGATCAGCGCCATGGCGAAAAGGATGCCCGGCAGTGCCAGCAGCACGTCGACAATCCGCATCAAAATTGCATCCCGCCAACCGCCGAAGAACCCGGCGACGAGACCGATCGGCACGCCGATCACGCCGGCGATCGTCACCGCGCCGAGCGCGGTGATCAGGGAGGTGCGGGCGCCGTAGATGGCTCGCGTCATCAGGTCGCGCCCGAGTTCGTCGGTACCGAACCAATGCTCGACGGAGGGCGGATCGAGCGTGTTGGCGAGGTCCTGCGCCAGGGGATCGGTGGGCAGGATGAGGTGGGCGAAGGTGGCTGTCACCGCGAGCAGCGCGATATAGGCGATGCCCAGCAGGGCGCCGCGATGGCTGAGCAGGCGGCGGAGTGTGGGGTTCACGACGCCGCCTCCATCGGGTGGTGGCAGGCGACGCGGCTCGGGACCGTCGCATGATCGGCGAAGTCCGGCGCCGTGGTGGCGCAGAGCGGGCTGGCGCGGAAGCAGCGCGGATGAAAGGCGCAGCCGGAGGGCGGCCGCGCCGGGCTTGGGATATCGCCGGCCAGGATGATCCGCCGCCCGCCGCCCCGCGCCGCCGGGTCCGGCACCGGCACGGCGGACAGGAGGGAGCGCGTGTAGGGGTGCAGCGGGTTGGCGTAGAGCGTCGCCTT
>CAIWAJ010000414.1:0-4708 GCA_903910565.1 uncultured Rhodospirillales bacterium | reverse complement strand
GCTCGACTGGGACGGCCTCCACACCTTCCTCGCCATCGCCCGCCACGGCTCGCTTTCCGCCGCCGCCCGCGCCCTCGGCGTGCAGCAAACCACCATCGGCCGCCGCCTCGCCGCGCTGGAAACCCGCGTCGGCGCCACGCTCCTGCAGAAAACCCCCCGCGGCTTCGTGCTGACCCCCGCCGGCGAGGCCATTCTCGGCAATGTCGAGCGCATCGAAAGCGAAGCGCTGGCCATCGAGCGCCGCATTACCGGGCGGGATATCCGCCTCGAAGGCACCGTGCGGGTCACCGCGGTGGAGAGCCTCACCGCCGACGTCATCGTCCCCGCTTTGCCCGAGCTGCGCCGCCGCCACCCCGGCATCCATATCGACCTCATCGCCGAATCGCGCAGCTTCAGCCTGACCATGCGCGAGGCCGATATCGCGCTGCGCCTCGCCCGCCCGCAGCAGCAGGACTTGGCGATCCGCCGCGTCGGCAGCGTCGGCTTCGGCCTCTTCGCCGCCCCCGCCTACCTCGCCGAGCACGGCATGCCCGATCTCGCGGCCGGCGCCCCCGGCCACATGGCCATCCTGTTCCAGCCCGACCAGGCGCATCTCGACGAGGTCGTCTGGTTCTCCAGCCTCACCGCCCAGGCCACCCCCGCGCTCCGGGCGAACAGCCGCAGCTGCCAATGCGCCGCCGCGGTCGCCGGGCTCGGCCTCGCCTGCCTCGCCGACTACCTCGCCGCCGGCCAAAACCTCACCCGCCTGCCCACCCCCACGCCACAGCCGGCGCGGGACCTCTATTTGTGCACCCACAACGACATCCGCCACACGCCGCGCATCCGCGCGGTGACGGATTTGCTGGCTTCGGCGATTCGCGCCGCCGCGCCGCGCCTGCGTCCGGCGCAACACAGCGAAGACCACTAGATATGGTATTTGCGCGACGCGCGATCGCGCATATCTTGCGCGCCGACGATTCGATTGGGGACGACGACGATGGACGGATATCTCGCGCAAACCGGCGCCACGCTAGCCAAACCGCCAGGCGCCAGCTTCGGCGACACCCCGCTCACCGCCCGCATGCTCGATGCCGGCATGGGCGTCGCGGTGGCGCGCCGCACCATCTTCCGCCCCGAGGATGACGAGGATTTCGGCCGCGTGGCGGACCGCGTCGCCGCCGGCAACATGTCCCTCCTCGGCCCCGACCTCTCCGCCCCCGAGCGACTCGAGCGCCTCCGCCTGCGCAACGCCATCGCGTCAGGCGCGCTCATCACCTCCGGCCGCCACCTCCAGCACGGCGACTCCGGCCAACCCACCCGCAACATGGAGGTGTTCACCAACTGCGCCACCGCCATCGCCTGCTTCGCCAAGTTCTACCTCCTGCTGAACGGCTCCGGCGTCGGCCGCGCCTATGACGACAGCCTGATGGCGGTCGACTGGGCCCACGCCCCCACCCTCAAGCTGCACCTCTCCCCCTTCCACGCCGACTACCCGCACAGCCCCGCCGCCCTCTGCCAGTTCGGCACCGACATGGGCCTCCTCCCCTGGGGCGCCACCCCCGACACTGCGGACCTCTCCCCCGTCCGCGCCTTCCTGCTCGATTCCCTGGTGGCCGACCCCGCCGAGGCGCCCGAAGGCTCCACCATCCACCGCATCGAGGACAGCCGCGAAGGCTGGGCCAAGGCCGCCGAAATCCTCGAATCCATGGCCTTCCGCCGCGCCGCCGGCGAAACCCTGGTACTCGACCTCTCGGACATCCGCCGCGCCGGCGCCCCCATCCGCGGCATGCAGGGCCGCCCCGCCTCCGGCCCCATCTCCCTCCTGCGCGCCTTCCTCAACATCCGCCGCCACGTCATCGAGCCCGCCCGCGCCGGCACCATCGCCCCCTGGGAACAGGCCCTGATGGTCGACCACCACTTCTCCGTCGAAGTCCAGGTCGGCGGCGCCCGCCGCGCCGCCCGCATGGCCACCAAATCCTGGCGCGACCCCGGCATCATCCGCTTCATCCGCTCCAAAACCGAAGGCGGCCTCTGGACCGCCAACCACTCCGTCATGGTCGACGCCGATTTCTGGACCCGCGTCAAACAAGGCGATGACGCGGATGCCCTCACCCGCCATGCCAAAGCCGTCTTCGACGAAGCCGTCCGCTGCGCCTGGATCAACGGCGAACCCGGC
This sequence comes from uncultured Rhodospirillales bacterium, assembly GCA_903910565.1. Classification (GTDB taxonomy): domain Bacteria; phylum Pseudomonadota; class Alphaproteobacteria; order Acetobacterales; family Acetobacteraceae; genus CAIYPH01. The sequence goes on along the minus strand of CAIWAJ010000414.1, from coordinate 2,553 downwards.
TTCATCAACGGCGACAAACTGGAAGACCACCGCACCGGCGCCGCCTGGCACAAACCCGTCCACGACGACGGCCGCGACTTCCGCTCCGCCCGCTACCGGGTGGACGCCGCCGCCCCCCTCCTCGCCGAACTCGCCCGCCGCGCCCAGGCCACCCGCTTTCCGATGACCACCAACCCCTGCGGCGAAATCACCCTCCACGTCACCGGCGGCTACTGCGTCATCGCCGACTACGCCCCCCTCCTCGCCTGCCCCGTCCCCTTCGATACCATCGTCCCCGGCGACATCTCGCCCGAGCTCGGCAAATCCTGGGATGACCGCATCGAGGATAGCATCCGCCTCGGCGTCCGCTTCCTCATCCGCGCCAACACCATGGATGCGCTCTACGGCGAGGAAGTCCGCCGCACCAACCGCATCGGCATCGGCCCCACCGGCCTGCACGAATACGCCTGGATGCGCTTCGGCCTCGATTTCGAATCCCTGCTCGACAGCCCCCGCGCCGCCACATTCTGGGCCACGCTCGATCGCTTCTCCAACGCCGCCAAGGAAGAGGCCCTCGCCTATTCCGCCGAACGCGGCCTGGCCAAGCCCGCCACCGTCACCACCGTGAAGCCCGCCGGCACCACCTCCAAACTCTTCGGCCTCACCGAAGGCGTCCACCTCCCCGCCCGCCGCTACTATCTCCGCTGGGTCCAGTTCAAAGGCGTCCGCGATGAAGCCACCGGCGCCTGGGCCGAAGGCAGCGATCCCCTCCTCGCCCAATACGAACAGCGCAACTACCCCATGCGCACCCTCAAATCCTTCCCGGGCATGACCGTCGTGGGCTTCCCCACCGTCCCCCTCCTGCTCCGCCTCGGCCTCGGCCTCGGCCTCGGCGACATGACCGTCACCGCCTCAGACGCCACCCCCGCCCAGCAATACCGCTGGCTGCGTCTCTTGGAGCAACACTGGATCGGCGCCGACCGCGGCAACCAGGTCAGCTACACCCTCAAAATCTACACCGACCGCTACGAGTTGGACGCCTTCCGCGACCTCGTCCTCCAGGAACAGCCGGAAATCCGCTGCTGCTCCCTCCTCCCCAGCAAACCCGACCACGAACTCGGCTACGAATACCTCCCCGAAGAAGAAATCTCCGCCGACCGGTTTGCCGAACTCGTCGCCAGCATCGATGATGCGGATATGCATGAGGCGGTGGACATGGTGCACCTGCAATGCGCGAGCGGGGTGTGCCCGATTTGAGCGAATGGCTGTTGCGAGCAAGTCGTAGGGCGGAAAAGCGAAGCGCATTCCGCCGTCGCAACTCTCCGCGTGAACGGTGGTGACTTTCCGGACGGAGGGTGACATCTGCCGCCCCCTTTCACGACCTCTCACTTCACTATGACCCGTAGCTGAAACGGCGTCGACCGTTGATGGCGGATGACGCTGCGCTCTTCCGCCCTACTCCCCGTCGAAACCCCGCCCTTCCGTTTCCGCATCACTGCGGCCACACTCGCCCCCATGCCCGATTACCGTCGCAACCGTGTCCCTGGCGGAACCTATTTCTTCACCGTCAACCTGCTCAACCGCCGCGCCGACCTGCTCGTCACCCACATCGATGCCCTCCGCGCCGCCGTGCGCTCCACGCTGCACCGCCACCCCTTCCATATCGACGCCTGGGTCGTCCTGCCCGACCACATGCATTGCCTCTGGACCTTGCCGGACGGCGATACCGACTTCCCGGGCCGCTGGCGCGACATCAAAACCGCCTTCTCCAAATCCCTCCCCACCACCGAACCGCGCTCGGCGGCCCGCATGCGCCGTGGCGCGCGCGGCATCTGGCAGCACCGCTTCTGGGAGCACACCATCCGCGACGAGCGCGACTACGCCGCCCACATGGACTACATCCACTTCAACCCGGTGAAACACGGCCTCGCCACGCATCCCGCCGCATGGCCCTTCTCCACCTTTCACCACTGCGCCAAAGCCGGCCTCTACCCCCCCGACTGGAACACCGACACCCCCCTCCCCACCACCGGCGAGTAGGGCGGGGGCAACCCGCCACGCCCACCCCATGCCCCGCAGCTTCGCCCCCGGAAGACGCCCGAACTTCACCGCCTTGCCGAGGCCCGGGCGACCAATGGCCTGTCGCCGGAGGATGGCGAAGCAATCCTGGATCGACTCGAATCCCGCCACGCCGGCGCCTGATGCGCTTTCGCTTCAGCCGCTTCGCCGAAATCGATATCCAATCCATCGGTGACCACAAGCCCCTCGGCCTCACCGCCACCATGTTCAGCCTCGGCTCGCTCAGCTTCTTCGTCGCCGAATTCATCTTCGAGCCCCCGCCACCTCGTCCACGATCACTCCGGCGTCGGCAAAAAAAACGCCCCCACCCAGATTTTTTCCCTTGACCTAACAAATATGATGGTATATAAAACTATTATGAACGTCGACCTGACCGACCCCGCGCCCCTCAGTCCCGCGAAAATCGCGGCGGCGATGCGCGCCCTCCTTCTGGGGCTGGCTCGGCTGTTCTACTTCCCCCTGGGCGACCGCCGCTCGTACCTCATCATCCCCTTC
>CAIWAJ010000413.1:0-3228 GCA_903910565.1 uncultured Rhodospirillales bacterium | reverse complement strand
CGACCGCGCCGAAGCCGTTGGCGAACAGCAGCAACGCCGCGCCGGCGAAGGAGGGAAACAGGATCGGCGCGGTAATGCGCCAGGCGTGCTGCCACGGTGTCGCGCCGAGCATGGCCGAGGCCTCGCCCCACTCCTTCTTCAGCCCCTCCACCGCCGGCATGATCAGCAGCACCATCAGCGGCAACTGGAAGTAGAGATAGGTCAGCGTCAGCCCGGTGGTGCCGAGAATGGTGAACCCGGCGGCATAAATGTCGATGCCCAGCAGATCGCGCAGCAGGATCGTCACCAGGCCGAGCCGGCCGATAGTGGCAAGGAAGGCGAAGGCCAGCGGCACGCCGGCGAAATTGGAGGCCACGCCGCTCAGTGTCATCAGCCCCTCGCGCAGGAACCGCGGAATGCCGGGGCCGGCAAGCGACATGGCGATGGCAAGGCCGATCACCGCGCCGAGGATCGCAGAAACGCCCGAGACGATGATGCTCTGGCGGAAGGCGTTGGCGACGATCGGCGTCATCAGCCCGGCGATATTGGCGAGGGTGAAATTGCCCTCGGCATCCTGGAAGGCGCCGATGAACAGCCCGGCCGTCGGCAGCACCAGGAACAACACGGCAAACACCGCGAAGGGCCCGATGCCCATCGCGGCGCTTGCGGGACGGCTATGCCAGATGCGGCTGAGCCAGGGGAGCCGGAGCTCCCCTGGCGGCGTCGTGGTCAATGAACGTTACTTCTTGACGACGTTGGCGCCCACCACGGTGTCCCACTGCTTGGTGACGACGCCCTTGATGACACCCTGATCTGCGAGGCTCGGGAAGACGGCCTTAGCGTAGTTTTCCGCCGGCGGCAGCTTGGCGAGCATATCAGCCGGCAGTTTCTTCGCCGCGGCCATCTCGTTGAAGCGGACGGGGTGGCAGTAGCCGCGCAGCCAGTCGGTCTGGCCCTCGTCGGAATACAGGTATTCGATCCACAGCTTGGCCGCGTTGGGGTGCGGCGCATAGGCGCTGATCGCTTGCACGTAGACGCCGGCAACGACGCCGCTCTTCGGCACCACGATCTCGACCGGCGGGTTGCCCTTCAGCGTGTCGCGATCGGCGAGGGCCAGATAGTCCCAACGCAGCACGATCGGGGTGGTGCCCTGGGCGAGCGAGGCGGCAGCGCCGATCACGGGCACGAAATTGCCTGACTTATTGAGGTCGGCGAAGTATTTCAGCCCAGCATCGGCCGCGCCATCCGGCGTCTTGGCGCCGGCGGAGAGGCCGGCGGCGTAGATCGCGACGATGGCGTTATACGCGGTGCGCGGATCGCCGGCGAGGGCGACGGAGTTCTTGTATTCCGGCTTCAGCAGGTCCGCCCAATCGGTCGGCGGCTTCTTGACGAGGTCCTTGTTCACCTCCATCGCGAGCACGCCGTAATAGTCGCCGAGCCAGTAGCCGTCGGGGTCTTTGAGGTCGGCGGGAATGGCCGAGAAGGTCGCGGGCTTGTAGGGCTGCAACAGGCCATCAGCCTTGGCGGAGGGGCCGAAGGAGAGGCCGACATCAACCACGTCCGGCGCCTGCGGCCCCTTGTTGGTCTTGTTCGCCTTGATCGCCTCGATCTCGTCGCCCGAGCCGGCATCGGGGTTCAGCTCATTGACCTTCAGGCCGTAGCGCTTCTTGAACTTGTCGATCATCGGGCCGTAGCCGCACCAGTCGCGCGGCAGGGCGATCACGGTGAGCTGGCCTTCCTTCTTGGCCGCGGCCACCAGGGCGGCGGGCGCTTCGGCGCGGGCCGGGGCAGCAACCCCGAACAGCAGGGCGGCGAGCGAGGTCGTCGCGAGAAGATGTTTCATTCGGCATCACTCCGGAGTTTTCTTGTTGAGGCACGCCCATGTCGCGCAACACCGTTCCGCAGAGGATCGCATCGCCGCGCCCGGCACTGCTACGTCCCGCCGCGCCGCGCGTCAACGACAGTATGATGACGGCCGCGCAGCCGGTTTCTTGCCCCACCCGCTGCGGCATGGTCCTATGCCGCGAGACACAGATTTTCGGGAGTGCGCCACATGACATCCGCGATCCGCATCGCCGCCGCCGCGCTGGCCACCGGCTTCATCGCACCCGCCATGGCCGACGAATTGACCGTCGGCGCCTTCGGCGGCTCCTTCGCCGACAACGTGAAGGCCTGCCACATCGCCGCCTTCGAGAAGGCGACCGGGTCGACCGTTGCGCCCAAGCTCGGCAACTCCTCGCAATTCGCCGCCGCGGTGCGGGCGGGCGCGGGGTCGCCGGACATGGATGTGATCTTCATCGACAATTCGCTCGCCGTGCAGATCCGCAACGAGAAGCTCGCCGAGCCCTTACAGCGCGCCAAGCTTTCCCATGCCGGCGAGATCATCCCTCACGCCTGGGGCGTCGATGACAGCTACGTCGTCGCCATGGTGAGCGCCACCGCGCTGGTCTATAATCCGAAGCTGGTGAAGGCGCCGCCGACCTCCTGGATGGACCTGGCCGACCCCGCCTATGCCGGGAAATACGCCATCGGCGACATCTCGGGCACCTCCGGCCTGCAATTCCTCCTCGCGCTCAACAAGATGAAGGGCGGCACGCTCGATAATCTCGACCCCGGATTCGAGGCCATCAAGCCGCTCGCGAAGGGCTCCCAAGTGCTCTACACCCAGGCCGACCAGTTGCTCTCGCTGTTCGAGCGCGGCGAGATCGCCATCGCCGCCTGGTATCCCGATCGCGCCGGGGTGGCGATGGATAAGGGGCTGTCGCTCGCCGTCGCCTACCCAAAGGAGGGCTCGGTCGGCATTCTGCCGGTGGTGCAGATCCCCAAGGGGAGCAAGAAGGTCGAGCTCGCGCATAAGTTCATCGACACCGTGCTGTCCGCCGATGGCCAGAAATGTTTCTCCGAGCGCGCCTATATCGGTTCGGTGAACAAGGGTGTGACGCTGTCCGACAAGGTGTCGCACATCGCCCCCACCGGCGCCGCGCTCGACAGCCTGTGGTTCATCGACCCCGACGTGCTGGCCAAGCAGATCCCGGGCTGGACGCGCCGCTGGCAGCGCGAGGTGGCGCGCTGAGCGGGCTCGCTTTCGAGCGCGTCGGCAAGTCCTACGGCGCGACGGAGGTCGTCCGCGACGTTTCGTTGAGCGTGGCGGAGGGCGAGTTCGTCGCCCTGCTCGGCCCCTCCGGCTGCGGCAAGACGACGCTGCTGCGCATGGTCGCCGGCCTGGTGGCGCCCAGCACCGGGCGGGTG
>CAIWAJ010000412.1:0-12661 GCA_903910565.1 uncultured Rhodospirillales bacterium | reverse complement strand
GTCGCCCAATCTGCGGGCCACCACCCGCTACAAGAACCCGGAGCTGGACGCGCTGCTCGACAAGATGGAGGCACGCCAGCCCTCGCCGACTGACCCCGAGTATATGGCGCTGGTGAAGGCCGCGACGACGATCGTGATGCGCGACGCGCCGCAGGTCTCACTCACCGAGGAAATGCACGTGCTGACGATGAACACCACGGTGTGGACGGGCTGGCCCAGTGCGGCCGATGCTTACGTTGCCCCCTTCCCGGCCTGGGACGGCTATGCGCTGGTGATCCAGCATCTGAAGGCCCGCCAGTAAGATGATCACCATCGCGAGCATCAAGGCCTTCGCCATCCGTGACGACCTCTCGGGCGGGCCGGCGGTGACACCCCCGCGCCGCCCGGCCTGGGGCAAGGCGGCCGAGATCGCCAACCCGATGTCCCGCTATCCCCGCTACAAGCGGGACCGCACGACCTGGCGCTCCAAATCCCCGGGGGTGGGGTGCATCGTCACCGCGTCCGACGGCACCTGGGGCTTTGGCGTCAGCCGCTACGGGCATGCGGTGATCGACCTGATCAACGGCCATCTCGGCCCTTTGCTGATCGACGAGCCGGCGATGGCGACCGAGCGGCTGTGGGACATGATGGGCCGAATGGCCTCACCCTATGGCGCCGGCGGCATCGCCGCCTATGCGATCAGCGCGATTGACCTCGCGCTGTGGGACCTCAAGGGCAAGCTGCTGAAGCAGCCGGTATGGTCGCTGATCGGTGGGCCGGCGCGCCCGCATATCGACGTCTACGCCACCGGGAATGACACGGACTGGCAGATGGAGCTCGGCTTCCGCGCCATGAAGCTCGCCTGCCCGCACGGCCCGGCGGATGGGCTCGCCGGGCTCGATGCCAATGAGGCGCTGGTGGCGAAAACCCGCGATCTCATCGGGCGGGATCGCGAGTTGATGCTGGATTGCTGGATGGCGTTCGACGTCGAATACGCCGTGCGGCTGGCGGACCGGCTGCGCCCCTATAATCTCCGCTGGATCGAGGACTGCCTCAACCCTGACGACCTCGACGGGTTCGCCGCCATGCGGTCGCGCCTGCCCTGGATGGGGCTCGCAACCGGGGAGCACTGGTATGTGCCGCAGACCTTCGCCCATGCGGCGGCGCGGCGGCTGGTGGATATTTTCCAGCCCGATATCTGCTGGGCCGCGGGGATGACCGGCTGCCTGCGCATCGCCGCCATCGCCGATGCGTCGGGCATCGCCATCATGCCGCATGCCGGCATCAACACGCCCTACGGGCAGCATTTCGCCTATGCGGTGCCGGCGAGCACCTGGGGCGAGTTCTTCCTCGGCTCGCCGCCCGGGGTGCCGCTGGCGGAGATGCGGCTGTTCCCCGGCCAGCCGGTGCCGGTGGATGGCAAGCTGGTGCCGTCAGGCGAGCCTGGCTTTGGCCTCGGTGCCAGTCTGGACGACCTGGAAGCCATGCGGGTCTGACACGATGGCCGCCTATCTCCTCCGGCGCATCGGGATGGCGGCCCTCGTGATGTTCGTCGCGCTGAGCGTGAACTTCGCCATCCCGCGCCTCATGCCCGGAGACCCCGTCGAGCAACAGCTCGCCGCCGTCGCCGCCGCCGGCGGGCAGACTGGCAATATGGCCGAGGCAGCGGCGTCCATGCGCGCCCGCCTCGGGCTCGACCGGCCGCTCGCCGTGCAATATCTCGCCTTCCTCGCCAACTCCGCCCGGTTCGATCTCGGCGTCTCCGTCGCCAGCTACCCGCAACCCGTCACCGAAATCGTCCTCGCCGGCCTGCCCTGGACCATCGGCCTCCTCGGCACCGCCACCCTGCTGAGCTTCGTCGCCGGCTCACTGCTCGGCGCCATGCTCGCCTGGCCACGCGCGCCAAAGCTGCTGAAATTCCTCGCCCTCCCCATCGTCGTCCTCTCGGCGGTGCCCTATTTCATCCTCGGCATCGTCCTGATGGCCCTCCTCGGCATCCTCTGGCCCATCCTCCCCGTCGCCGGCGGCTACCCCTTCGGAATGGTGCCGAATGCCGATTTCGCCACCGCCCTCGGCATCGCCAAACACGCCATCCTCCCCGCCCTCTCCATCATGCTCGCCTCCCTCGGCACCTGGGCGGTGGCGATGCGCGGCATGGTCGTCGGCGTGCTCGGCGAGGACTACATCATGCTAGCGGAGGCCAAGGGACTCTCGGAGCGCCGCATCTTCCTCGCCTATGGCGTGCGCAACGCCCTGCTGCCGCAATTCACCCAGCTCGCGCTGAAACTCGGCCTGCTGGTCTCCGGCGCCATCCTGGTCGAGGTGATTTTCGCCTATCCCGGCATCGGCTACCGCCTCTACGTCGCCATCGGCCAGAAGGACGTCTTCGTCGTCCAGGGCATCGTGCTGCTGCTCTCGCTCTCCATCGCGCTCGCCATGCTCGTGCTCGACCTCATCTACCCCCTCATCGACCCAAGGGTCGCGGCCCGCAGCGCATGACGCCGCCCCTCCGCCTCCTCAAACGCGAGCCCCTCCTGGCCGGCGGCCTCGCCCTCCTCCTCCTGCTCGCCCTCCTCGCCATCCTCGCCCCCCTCATCGTCGACACCTCGCTCGCCGCGATCGGCGCCGTCCCCCCGCGCCGCCCCCCCAGCGCCGCCCATTGGCTCGGCAGCGACACCCAGGGCCGCGACGTCCTCGCCTCCCTCCTCGCCGCCACCCCGCGCACCCTGGAGATTGGCCTCCTCGCCGGCCTCATCGGCCTCGCCGCCGGCGGCGCCCTCGGCCTCATCGCCGGCTGGTTCCGCGGCCCCGCCGACGCCATCATCCGCACCATCTGCGACGTGATGATGACCATCCCCGCCATCGCCGTCCTCGTCCTGGTCGGCACCTCCGTCCGCAGCATGACCGTCGGCCTCATGGCCATCGTCGTCGCCCTGCTCTCCTGGATGGCCCCCGCCCGCGCCATCCGCGCCCAGGTCCTCTCCTTACGCGAACGCCCCTGGATCGACGTCGCCCGCCTCAACGGCATGAGCGGCCCCCACATCATCCTCGCCGACCTGCTGCCGAACCTCGCGCCCTATTTCGCCGCCAACTTCGTCATCGCCGTCTCCACCGCCATGCTCGCCACCATCGGCCTCGAAGCCCTCGGCCTCGGCCCACAAAACGACCTCACACTCGGGATGATGATCTACTGGGCCCAATACTCCGGCGCGATCCTGCGCGGCATGTGGTGGTGGTGGGTGCCCCCCGTCGTCGCCCTCACCCTGATTTTCATCGCCCTTCTCGCCGTCTCCCTCGGCATGGACCGTCTGGTGAACGCCCGCCTCCGGAGTGACGCGTGAACGCCCTCACCGTGCGCAACCTTTCGGTCGAATTCACCACCACCCGCGGCATCGCCCGCGCGGTGCAGAACGTCTCCTTCACCCTCGCCCCCGGCGAACGCCTCGGCCTGGTCGGCGAATCCGGTTCCGGCAAAACCACCACGGCCCTCAGCCTGCTCCGCCTCATCCGCCCCCCCGGCCGCATCTCCGCCGGCGAAATCCTGCTCGCTGGCGCGGACATTGCCCGCGCCACACCCGCCGAACTCCGCCGCCTGCGCGCCGCCCGCATCGCCTTGGTGCCGCAGGGGGCGATGTACGCGCTCAACCCGGTGCTCACCTGCGGCGCCCAGTTCGCCGACCTCTTCGCCGCCCACGCCGCGCCCGGCGGCCCCGCCCGCATCGCCGACCTCCTCGCCTCCGTCGGCCTCGCCCCCGAGGTGGCAAACCTCTACCCCCACCAGCTCTCCGGCGGCATGAAGCAGCGCGTCTGCATCGCCCTCGCCATCGCGCTGCGCCCGGGCGTCATCGTCGCCGACGAACCCACCAGCGCGCTCGACGTCATCGTCCAGAAACAGATCCTCAAAACCCTCATCGCCGTGCAGCGTGATATCGGCGCCGCCGTGGTGCTGGTCGGCCACGACATGGGCCTGATGGCGCAATTCGCCCACCGCATCGGCGTCATGTATGCCGGCCGCCTGGTTGAGCTCGCCCCGGTCCGCGACATCTTCGCCCGGCCCCGCCACCCCTACACCCGGATGCTGATCGACAGCCTCCCCGGCTTCGGCGCCCGCGGTGTCTTCAAGGGCATCCCCGGCCTGCCGCCCTCCCTCCTCACCCCCCTCCCCGGCTGCCCCTTTGCGCCCCGCTGCGCCATCGCCAAGCCGCGCTGCACCGTCGAAGTGCCAGAGACCCGCATCCTCGAAGGCGGGGGTGAGGTACGCTGCCATGAAGCTTGAACTGAAATCCGCCGGCGTCACCTTCGGCGGCACACTCTTCGCCGGCCCGCGCAAACGCGCCCTCGCCCCGCTCAGCCTCGCCGTCGGCGACACCCCGCACATCCTCGCCGTCGTCGGCGAAAGCGGCAGCGGCAAAACCACCCTCACCCGCCTCCTCCTCGGCCTGCTCCGCCCCAGCACCGGCGCGGTGACATGGAACGGCCAGGACGTCTGGCGCCTGCCCAAGCCGGCATTCCAGGACTATCGCCGCGCCGTCCAGGCCGTCTTCCAGGACCCGTTCGGCGCCTACAACCCGGTCTACCGCGTGGACCGCATGCTGCTCCTCCCCGCCCTCCGCTTCGGCCTGGCCGCCAGCGAGGCCGCAGCCCGCCCCCTCGCCGAAGCCGCCCTCGCCGCCGTCGGCCTCCGCCCCGCCGAAACCCTGGGCCGCTTCCCCCATCAGCTCTCCGGCGGCCAGCGCCAGCGCCTCATGGTCGCCCGCGCGATGATGCTGAAACCCGCCGTGCTGATCGCCGACGAGCCGGTCTCGATGGTCGATGCCTCGCTGCGCGCCACCATCCTGGAAACCCTCTACCGTCTGCGCCAGGATGCCGGCATGTCGCTCGTCTACGTCACGCATGACCTCGCCACCGCCTACCAGATCGCCGACAGCATCATGGTGATGCGCAATGGCGAGGTGGTGGAGCAGGGCGAAACCGTCTCCGTCATCCGCACCCCCACCCACGCCTACACCCGCGCCCTCGTCGCCGCCCTCCCGCCCCCCGACCCGACCATCGACTGGGGACTCGAACAATGAATAAAAATTCATTGCTTCTTTTTTCCAAAAAGGAAGCGCTTTCTTTTTTTGAAAAAAAAGAAACAAGAAAACTTTATCCGTTTGGGTGCGTGCCGTGATCCGCGCGTCCGTGATCGGGGCGGGATGGTACGCGGCCGAAAACCATATTCCGGCGCTCGCCCGGCGCAGCGACGTGGTGCTCGACGGGGTATGCCGCCTCGGCGCCGATGACCTCGCCAAAGTAAGGGACGCCTTCGGCTTCGCCTTCGCCGCCGAGGACCATCGCGCCGTTCTCGCGCGCCGGCCGGACGTGGTGGTGGTCGCCTCGCCGCACCGCCTGCACCACGCCCATGTCCGCGACGCGCTCGATGCCGGCGCCCATGTCCTGTGCGAAAAGCCGATGACCGTCGATCCCGCCGAGGCGCGTGACCTCGTGGACCACGCGCGCCGTCTCGGCCGCCATCTGCTGATCGCCAACGGCTACCAATACCTGCCCCATCTCGCCGCCATCCGCGCGCGCCTCACTGGCGGCGTGATCGGGCGGATCGAGCACATCACCTGCACCTTCGTCTCCGCCACCCGCCCGGTGTTCGAAGGCAGCCTGGGCTTCGCGCGCTGGCAGACCACCATGTTCCGCCCGGACAGCATGACCTGGCAGGACCCTGCCGGCGGCGGCGGCTTCGCCTACGGCCAGATGTCGCACTCCATCGCCCTGATGCTGTGGCTGACCGGCCTGGCTCCCGAAACCGTCGCCGCCCGCAGCACCGGCACCGGCGCGGTCGACCTTGCGGATGCCGCCACAATCGGCTTCGCCGGCGGCGCCAGCGCGGCCCTCGGCGGCGCGGCGGGGATGCCCGAGGGCCAGCGCGCCTTGCTGCGCCTGATCATCTCGGGCACCGCGGGGGTGATGACCCTGGAACTCGACCGCGACGAGGCGGCCATCCACACCGCCGCCAGCATCGAGCGCCTGCCCATCGCGCCAGGCGACTGGGTCTATAACTGCATCGGCCCGATCGACGCGCTGGTGGACCTCGCCCAGGGCCGCGGCGAGAACCGCAGCCCCGGCGAGGTCGGCGCCGCCACCGTCGCCGTGCTGGCGGCGATGCAGCATTCGGCCCGTGGCGGCGGGGCGCTGCAAACGGTGGCCGGATGAGCGACAGCGAATTCATCGCCTTCGGCCTGCGCCTGCGCCCGGGCAGCGAGGCGGAATACCGGCGCCGGCATGACGCGATCTGGCCGGACATGCGCGCGGCCCTGCTCGGCGCCGGCATCCTGCACTACGAAATCCACCTCGACCCGGCCGACGGGATGCTCTTCGCCTTCATCCTCCGCCGCCGCGACCATACGATGGACCGTCTGCCGGAGGCCGAGGTATTCCAGCGCTGGCAGGCCCACATGGCCGATATCCTGCTGCCCACGAACGGCCAGCTGCGCGTGCCGCTCGAACGCATGTTCGTGCTCTCGGCGGAGGGCCGGGCCGCCACATGAGCTTCACCCTCGGCGGGCCGGACTACGCCGCGATTGCCAATATCATCGGCCTCACCACGCTGCGCGCCCGCTACCCCGCGCTCACCGGCGCCGGCATAAGGGTCGGCCAGGTCGAGGGCAGCAGCAGCGGCACCGAGGGCGGCATCGATTTCGAGGTCGATCCCGCCTCGCTCGGCCACCCCGCCAACAACGCCGACCACTTCCTCACCTACTATAACGGCCTCTTCCGCAGCTTCACCTACAACGACGGCGTGCTCGGCAGCTTCTCCAACCACGCCACCGTGCAGGCCGGCTTTTTTTACAACCCGACGCCCTATCTCGGCGCCCCCCAGGGCGTGGCGCCGGGGGTGGCCCATGTCGACAGCTACATCGCCGCCGGCTTCCTCAACAACCTCGCCGCCGGGGCACTGCCCGACAAGGTGGTGAACCTCAGCGTGCTTTACCTCGGCGCCGACGTGGACCCAGCCTTCGATGCCGCGGCGAATCTCGGCAATACCGTCTTCGTCGCCGCCGCCGGCAATGGCGGCACCCCGGGCATGCCCTCCTCCGCCTATAACGTGATCAGCGTGGATACCTGGCCGGCCGTGCAGGCGATCGGGCCGGCCGCCGATGGGGTGCCGAAGCCCGATATTTCAGCGCCGCAAACCGTCACCAGCCGCACCACCGCCATCGTCTCGGGCGCCGCGACACTGCTGGTGCAAGCAGGCGCCACCGCGGCGAACCCGTCGGATGCCGTCGATTTCCGCACCATCAAGGCGCTGCTGCTGAACGGTGCGAGCAAGCCGGCGGACTACTACACCACCGTCTACGCCCCCACCCCGGATCAGCCGCTCAACGCGGTCTACGGCGCCGGCGTGGTCAATGTGCTGGCCAGCGTGGAGACGCTTTATGCCGGCGAGCAGGCTCCAACCGCGATGCGCGCGGTGCCCTCGGGGGGAGCCACCTTCGCGCCGATCCCCGGCGTCGCGCTGGCCGCATCCGGCGGGAGCCGCGCCACCGCCCGCGCCGCCGCCGGGCAGGACGCGGTGCATGACTACGTGCTCACCCTCACCGCCGGCACAGCCTACGTCGCGACCCTGACCTGGGCGGCCGATGCGACCAACGCGATCGACACTCTCGACCTCGTGTTGTTCGACGGCGTCAGCGGCACAATTCTGGCCAGCAGCACCAGCACCAGCAGCAACGTGCAGCAGATCGACGTCACCCCCGGCCATGACGGCCGCTACGACCTCACCGTGCGCCTGCACGGCGATGCCGCCGCAGCGCGCAGCGACCGCTATGCCCTGGCTTTCGCCCCCGCCACCCCGGCCGCCCCGGTGGCCTGCTTCGCGCAGGGCACGCGGATTGCGACCGATGCCGGCGAAGTTCCGGTCGAGGCGCTACGGATCGGCCAGCCCGTGCGCTCCGCTTTTGGCGGCCTGGTGCCGGTGGAGTGGCTCGGCTGGCGACATGTGGACTGCCGCCGCCATCCAAGCCCGCGCGACGTATGGCCAATCCGCGTGCAGGCCGGCGCCTTCGGGCAAGGGCAGCCCGCGCGGCACCTGCTGCTCTCCCCCGATCACGCCGTGCATGTCGAGGACGTGCTGATCCCCGTGCGGCATCTCGTGAACGGCACCAGCATCCGCCAGGAGCGGGTGTCAGAGGTGACGTATTTCCACGTCGAACTGCCCACCCATGACGTCATCTTCGCCGAAGGGCTGGCGGTGGAAAGCTACCTCGACCCCGGCAATCGCACCGCTTTCGCCAATGGCGGCCCGGTCGTGGAGGCGCATCCCGACTTCGCCCAGCGCGTTTGGGAGGCCGAGGCCTGCGCGCCGCAGATCACCCATGGCCCCATTCTCGCGCGCGTTGCGGCGCGGCTGCGGGCGCGCCGCAACGACGTGAACAAACGAAGAATTAACGCAAGCTAACGATGAATTCCTTTGGCGCGCGGCGGGTGGCATGGCATAAACAAAACATGAACATTGCATTCCCCTCCCCGGCCCACGCCTGCCTTGCCGCCTTCGTGCGGCATCGCCGGGCGCTGCTCGGCCCGCTGCTGCTGCTGGCCGCCCAGCTCCAGCGGTGGCTGCCGCGCGCCATGCCGGCATGGATGCACATGCTCCCGGTTTTCTGCGCGCTGCTCGATACGCTTGAGATGCTGGCCGAGGGCCGCTTCGCGACCGCAGCCGCAGCCACTCCCGCCCCCATTGCGCCGACGCCGGACCCCCGCCCGGAATCCGCCCACGCGCCGCGCCACCGGACCGCGGCGGACCCGGCATGCGCCCGCGCACCGTCTGCCGCGCCCTGTCGCCAACCCTGTCGTCCTGCGGCGCCCCCGCTTCGCGCCGTTGTGGCGCATCGTCAACGCGCCCGTCGCCCTCCCACGCCGCATATGCGCGGTGCCCGCGCCGCTCGAATTTTCAAAACCCGCATGAGCGGCCGCACCTTCGCACGGCCATATTGTTACGTTTTCGGAATATAACGGAAACGGTTGTGAATCCGCCGGTCCCGCGGGTCCGGCCGCGGAATCGCCGAGAGCAGCGCCCGCGTATAGTCGTGCGAGGGCTCATCACACACCTGCCCGGTCTCCCCCGCCTCCACCACCCGGCCGCGATACATCACCGCCACCCGGTCGCACATGTAGCGGATCACTCCGATATCGTGGCTGATGAAAATATAGGAGAGCCCCAGCTCATCCTGCAGCCGGATCAGCAAATCCAGCACCTGCGCCCGGATCGACACGTCAAGCGCCGAAGTCGCCTCATCCGCCACGATCACCCGCGGTTTCAATGCAATCGCCCGCGCAATCCCGATCCGCTGCCGCTGCCCGCCCGAGAACGCATGCGGATAGCGCTCCCGCCACGCCGGCTCCAACCCGACCTGCTCCAGCAGCCCCGCCACACGGTCATCGAGTTCTCGCCCCTTCGCGATCCCATTGACCAGCAAAGGCTCCCCGACAATCTGCGCCACCGTCATGCGCGGATTGAGCGAGGACATCGGGTCCTGGAAAATCATGCGGATTTCCCGCCGGCACTCTTTCAGCGTCGCCTCATCCGCCGTCGCCAGATCGGTAATCCCGCCATCCGCCCGCCGATACTTCATCGCCCCCGCGGTCGGCTGATAGACCCGCAACAAACACCGCCCCAGCGTCGTCTTCCCCGAGCCGGACTCCCCCACCACGCCCAGCGTCTCGCCAGGAAGCAGGTTGAGACTGACCCCATCCACCGCCCGCATGGACCCGAAATGCATGCCGAGTCCCTCGATCGCCAAAACCGGCGCCCGCCCCGGATCGGCCGCCGCCCGCGCGGTCCGGATTTCCGCCGGCCGCTCAAGCTTCAACACCGAGCCGATCAGCATCTTCGTGTAGTCGTCCACGGGAGCGTGGAAAATCTGATCCACCGGACCGGTCTCGACGACCCGCCCCTTGTACATCACCAGCACCTCGTCGGCGATTTCGGCCACCACCCCCATGTCATGGGTGATGAACATCACCGCCATCCCATACTCCGCCTGCATCCGGCGAATGAGATCGAGAATTTCCGCCTGCGTCGTCACATCGAGCGCCGTCGTCGGCTCATCGGCAATCAGCAACGCCGGATTGCACGCCAGCGCCATCGCGATCATCACCCGCTGCCGCATGCCGCCGGAGAACTCGAAGGTATAGCGCGCGAGTGCCGCCTCCGGATTCGGGATCTCCACTTGCCGCAACAGCTCCGCCGCCCTCGCCTTGGCATTCGCCTTGTTCATCCCGAGATGCAGCCGGATCGCCTCAATGATCTGGTCGCCGATCGTATGCACCGGAGACAGCGAAGACATCGGCTCCTGGAAAATCATCGCGATTTCCGCACCGCGGATCGACCGGATCTCCCGCCCCCGCGGATTGAGCCGCGCAAGATCGACCGTGCTGCCATTCCGCCGCCTGAGCTTCATGGAGCCCGCGGTAATCCGCCCCGGCGCATCGACGATCTGCAAAATCGAGCGCGCGGTCACCGACTTGCCACTGCCGGACTCTCCGACAATGCACAACGTCTGCCCGGCCCGCACGGTGAACGACACCCCGTCCACCGCCTTCAGCGTACCCTGCCGCAGCGGAAACTCGGTCGCGAGGTCCGTAACCTCAAGGATCGCTTGCCCGCTCATTTGTTGTACGGATCCGCCGCGTCCCGCAGCCCGTCGCCGAGAAAGTTCAACGCAATCACCGCCACCACCACCGCCACCCCCGGCGCAAACAGCCAAGGTGCCGTCGCGATCGAACGAATATTCTGCGCCTCCCGCAGCAAAACGCCCCACGAGATCGTCGGCGGCTGCAACCCGAGCCCGAGGAAGGACAGCGACGTCTCCGCCAGGATCATCGCGGGGATGGCGAGCGTCATCGATGCGATGATATGCGACGCGAAACTCGGCAACATGTGGCGGAAAATCACCCGCGCCTCCGAAGCACCGTCGAGCCGCGCCGCGGTGACGAATTCCTCGGTGCGCAAACTGAGGAACCGCCCCCGCACCACCCGCGCCAGCTGCGCCCAGCCGGTCAGCGACAATATCAGCGTGATGCAAAAATAGTTCAACGCCGCCGGCCAGTCATGCGGCAGGGCCGCGGCCATGGCGAGCCAGATCGGGATGGTTGGCAGCGCGAGCACGAATTCCACCACGCGTTGCAGGGCAAAATCGAGCCTGCCGCCGTAATAGCCGGAGATGCCGCCGATGACGACGCCGATCAGCAGGGAGAGGAACACGCCGATCAGCCCCACCGTCAGCGAAATCTGCGCACCCTGCATGATGCGGCTGAAGACGCAGCGGCCGAGCCGGTCCGCGCCGAAGGGGAAAAGGGGTTGGCGGGCATCCTGGGAGGCGAAGAGATGCGTGCGCGTGGTGAACAGGCCGAACACGCTGTACTCGTAGCCCTCGGCGAACAGGCTCAGATAGATCTTGCGGCCGCGATCCTCCGCGTAGATCGAGGCGAGGCTCACCGGGTCCCGCTTGAGCACGTAGGGGTGGATATAGGGGCGAAGCGAGGGGAGCGCGCTATCGGTCCATTCCAGGAAGTGGATGGCCTGGGGCGGATGGAAGGCGGTGCGGGCGTTCTGCTTCGCCGGGTCGTTCACCGCGAAGAAGCCGGGCACGGCGGCGATGATGTAGAGCGCGGCGGTGACGATCAGCCCGGCCATGGCGAGCTTGTGGCGGCGGAAGGCCCACCACATCAGCCGCCATTGCGAGGCGACGACGAAGCGGGCGGGCGGGGCGGCGAGCGCGGTGTCGGACATGGTCTATTCCAGCCGGATGCGCGGATCGGCGAGTGCCAGCAGCACATCGCTGATGAGGGTGCCAACCAGGGTGAGGGCGCAGATCAGCAGCACGAAGGCGCCGGCGAGATACATGTCCTGGCTCATCAGCGATTGCAGCAGCAGCGGCCCGGCGGTGGGCAGGTTGAGCACGATGGCGACGATGATGGAGCCCGAGACGAGGTTGGGCAGCAGCCAGGCGATGGTGGAGATGAACGGGTTGAGCGCGAGCCGCACGGGGTATTTCACCAGCAGGCGGAATTCGGACAGGCCCTTGGCGCGGGCGGTGGTGACGTAGGGTTTGCCGAGCTCATCGAGCATGTTGGCGCGCATGATGCGGATCAGGCTCGCTGTGCCGGAGACCGCGAGGATCACCACGGCGATCCAGATATGGCTCATCAGGTCCCACACCTTGGCGAGGCTCCAGGGCGCGGTGAGATATTGCTCGGAGAACAGGCCGCCGACGTCCTGGCCGAAATACATCGCGGCTACGTACATCAGCACGAGCGCGAGGAGGAAGGAGGGGATGGCGAGGCCGAGGAAGCTGAAGAAGGTCGCGAAGTAATCGCCGAAGGAGTATTTCTTGACGGCCGAATAGACGCCGATCGGCAGCGCGATCGCCCAGGTGACCAGCAGGGTGGAGAAGGTCAGCAGCAAGGTGAGGCCCATGCGCTCCCAGATGAGGTCACCCACAGGCTGCTGCCATTCGAAGCTGAAGCCGAAATCGCCGCGGAAGACGATGCCGCTGATCCATTTCCAGTACTGCACGATCATCGGCTGATCGAGCCCGAAGCGGGCGCGCAGTTCGGCCGCGGTGTTCTGGTCCACCACCTCGTTCGATGCGGCGAGCGTGGCGATGTAGTTGGTGACGAAATCGCCTGG
>CAIWAJ010000411.1:0-1611 GCA_903910565.1 uncultured Rhodospirillales bacterium | reverse complement strand
TGGCCGGGAGGGGAGCGATGGCGGCCGCCTCTGGCACGGCCGCCGCCGCGCGCGGTGGGGCGGCAATGGCCGGCGGCGCGTCCTCCGCCTACAGCCTGGCTTCAGTCGGCCGGTCCGGCGCGTCGGGCGTCGCGGCCGGACTCGGCGGGGTCGGGCGAGCGGCCGCTTCAGCCGCCGCGGCTCCTGTGCGGCGCGCCGCCGCTCAAGCCGGCAGTTCGATGCGGGAAAGCTTCGCCGCCGGCGCCCGGTCCAGTTTCGCCGCAACCGGCGGCTCGTCGACCGGAGGGACGGTCGGCGGCAATTCACCAAGCACGCCCGCGGCGCCCACGGGCGGATCGGAGGGTTCCGGCCCACCCGCCTGGGCCCAGCGCATGAAGCGCAACCAGTCGATGGTCCACGGGGCGCAGACCGCCGCGCAGGTCCTCAGGTCCGGCGACAGCCATGGCGGCGGCCATTCCGTCGATCTCTCAGGAGGAGAATAAGACATGGCGCTGTTCCGCCGCCCCACGGTTCGCTACGGCCGGACGCCCGAGCCTGAGACCCCCTATCAGCGCGCCGCCCAGGTTTGGGACGACCGCATCGGTTCGGCCCGGGTGCAGGCGAAGAACTGGCGGCTGATGGCCTTCGGCTCGCTCGCGCTGTCAATGGGTCTCGCCGGCGGTCTCGTCTGGCAATCCACCCACGGCACCATCGTCCCCTGGGTGGTGCAGGTCGACAAGCTCGGCCAGGCGCAGGCCGTCGCGCCCGCCGCCGCCGACTACACGCCCAGCGACCCGCAAATCGCCTGGTATCTCGCCCACTTTGTCCAGATGGTCCGCGCGCTGCCGGCCGATCCGATCATCGTGCGGCAGAACTGGCTACAGGCGTACGACTTCACCACCACCTCGGGCTCTCAAGCGCTCAACGACTACGCCCGCGCGAACGACCCGTTCGCCAAGCTTGGCAAGCAGCAGATCGCCATCGACGTCTCGAGCGTGATCCGCGCCTCGCCCTCGAGCTTCCGCGTCGAGTGGGTCGAGCATCGCTACCAGGACGGCGCACTCGCCGACAACACGCGCTGGACCGCGATTCTCACCATCGCCATCCAGACGCCAACCTCCGCCGACGTGCTCCGCAAGAACCCGCTCGGCATCTACGTCACCGCCATCAACTGGTCGAAGGAGCTAGGACAATGACCTCGCCGATTTCCATGGAAGCCGGCGGTCCGGCTTCGCGTTTCTCCGTCATTCAGCAAAGCCGGAAAGGAGCAAATGCGGCTTTCCGTAAAGTCGGCCTCGCGGCTTTGATGATGTCCGTGACCGCACTCGGCGGCTGCGCGCACAACTTCATTCCGCCCGACATCAATTACGACAGCGCAGCGCCAGCGAAGCTCACCGTCGAGCCGCCGGCGCCCATCAAGATCGTGGAGCTGCCGAAGCTGCTTCCGCTGCCCGGGCAACTGAAGCCGATCGACGGTGGCAAGCCGACGCCGGAAGCCGCCGACCCGACCGTGCGCGTCAACCAGGCCAACGCAGCCGCGCGGATTCAGCCGGTGCGCAACGGCTTCATCAACGCGGTCCAAGTCTATCCGTTCTCCGGCGGGGCGCTCTACCAAGTCTACACGGCGCCCGG
>CAIWAJ010000410.1:0-2290 GCA_903910565.1 uncultured Rhodospirillales bacterium | reverse complement strand
TTCGCGCGTAACCACGTCGCAGAACACCGAGGTGGAGAAGGCGGCGAGGCAGATGCCGCACCCCACCATCAGCGCGTGCTCGAGCGGATCGAGTGCGCGCCATTTGAGGTGGGGGGTGGCGGCGGAGACAATGCTCCGGTCGTCGTCCATGCGCCGGTTACTGGATGGCGCGGACGAGATCGAGGATCTTCACCGCGTGGGGGCCGAGCTCCTTGGCCTGGCTGTCCTGGAACGGGGTGGCGATCCTGATGAAGCCGGACTTATCGATGTCGGTGACGATTTTCACGCCCATTTTCTGCAGGCGGGCCAGGCTGTCGCGCTCCAGTTGCAGGGCCTTGGCCGGCTGGGTGCGCGAGACCTCGTCGGCGGCGGCCTGCACCCAGGCTTTCTGCTCGGCGTTGAAGCTCGACCACGCCTTGTCGGACACCCAGATCACCGAGTTGTTGGCCTCATGCTCCGTCATCGACATGATCGGCGCGGTTTCGTAGTGCTTGTTGGCGAGGAAGACGTTGACGCCGTTTTCCGCCATGTCGACCACGCCGGTTTGCAGCGAGGTGTAGACATTGCCGAACGGCATATGCACGGTCTGCGCGCCATAGGCGGGGAAGATGGCGTCCTCGGTGGCGGTGGCCTGCACGCGGATTTTCAGGCCCTTGATGTCCTCGACCTTATGGACCTCCTTCTTCCCATAGAGATCGCGCAGCCCGAGGGTGGCCAGCGCCAGCACGTGGGCGCCCTGCACCGTCTCCTCGAACATGCCGCGCACGGCGGCGACCACCTTGGGGTCACCGAGGGACTTGATGAGGTGCTGCTCGCTGCGGAAGACGAAGTGCAGGCTGAACACGCCGGACTGCGGGGAGACGGTGGCGGAATTCGCGGTGGAGGAGATGATGAAGTCGATATCGCCGGTGCGGATCTTCTGCAGCATCTGTGGTTCCTGGCCGAGCTGGGCGCCGGGGAACTGGTCGATCACCATGCTGCCCTTGGACAGCTCGGCGAGCTTATTGGCGAAGGTGTCGCCGGCGATGCCGTAGCCGGTGGTGTGCGGCTGGTCGTAGCCGAAGCTGTAATGGGTCTGCGCGGCGGCCGGCAACGCGAGGCCGAGCGCGACGGCGCCGATGATGGCGGACAGGATGGAACGCATGGATATGAACTCCCCTCGCACCCGCGCTGATCCGCGCGGTCGGTTATCGTTGGGGCGATGCTAGCGGCTGAGGTGTGCGCCGTCAGCCCTTGAAATGAGCCGCGAAGGTTTTTGTCGGCATGCCGCGCAGGGCAGGCGAGAGATCACCGGCAGCGAGGCTCGCCAGTGCGTCATTGAGGCCGGACATGGCGACGCGGTAGAGCGAGCCGCCGAGGCTGATGCGCTTGGCGCCGGCCGCGGCGAGCTCGGCAAGGGGGACGGGGCCGGAGCGGGGCGCGATCAGCACGTTGACCGGCTTGGGGGAGACCGCCTTCACCACGGCGCGGATGGCGTCCATGTCCGGCAGGGCGGGGGCGTAGAGCACGTCGGCGCCGGCTTCGGCGAAGGCGACGAGGCGGCGGATGGTGTCGTCGAGATCGGCGCGGCCGTGGAGGAAGTTGTCGGTGCGCCCGGTGAGCAGGATGCGGCCCTTGGCGGCCTTGGCCGCGGCGCGGATGCGGGCGACGGCGGCGTCGAAGCCATGGATGGGGTTGGCGGGATCGGCCGTGGTGTCCTCGATACCCAGACCGGCCATGCCGCCGGCGATCGCCGCCTCGACGGTGGCGACGCAGTGCTCGGGCGAGGGGCCGTAGCCGTCCTCGAGATCCCCGTTGACCGGCAGGCCGGTGAGTTGGGTGATCAGCGTGCCGTTGGCGACGGAGTCCGCGAGGCTCACCGCGTGGTGGCCGTCGAGCCGGCCCATGGCGAAGGCGATGGCCGCGGAGGAGGTGCCGATGGCCTGGAAGCCGGCCGCCTGCATCAGCACGGCGGAGGCGCCATCCCAGGCGTTTGGCATGATGAAGGTGGTGTCGTGCCGCGCGCGAAAGCGCTCATAGGCGGCGGCTTGGCTCATGGCGGTTCCCCTTGTGTTGCCGCCGTTATAGCGCGGATCGTGCGTCGACGCTATATCCAAATGGCTATGGCGTGTGCGCGTGCTGGCGGACCCAGGCGATGAAGCTGGTGTCGTCGATCTCGCCGGCGGCCAGCAGGAGCATGGTGGCCGTTGCCTCGACTTCGCCGGGATCGAACTCCACGCCGTTGAGATCGAAGAACGTCACCATCGCCGCCCAGGCGGTGCGCTTGTTGCCGTCCACGAAGGGATGGTTG
>CAIWAJ010000409.1:0-3520 GCA_903910565.1 uncultured Rhodospirillales bacterium | reverse complement strand
CCACGCGGTGTTCGATGTGACGCCCGAGGGCCTGGTGCTGCGCGAGGCCTATCCGGGCCTCACGGTCGAGAACATCCGCGCCGTCACCGAGGCGGATTTCACCGTCTCGCCCAATTTCGGGCCGATGGACATCTGACAACGGGGAGCACGGCCATGCTGGCGCCGGACAATTGGGGCTGGCAGGCCCGCATCGGCATGTTCATCGTCGGCAACGAGGCAGTGCCCGAGGCCGAATGGTGGGCGATGGCGCCGCAGGGCGTCTCCGTCCATGCCGCGCGGGTCACCGCAGGCGCCCCCTGGGCGCGCTGGCGGGAGGATCGCAGTGGCGTGGTGCCGGAGCCCGACCTCGCCCGCGGCGCCGCCCAGTTCGCCGCCATGCGCCTCACCGCCATCGTAGTCGGCCACAGCTCGAGCTCCATCCTCGGCGGCGCCGGCTGGGACGAGGCGACCGTCGCCGCCCTCGCGCCGTTGATCGGCCCCGGCCCCGCCATCACCACCAACGGGCTCGACTGTCTCGCAGCCCTGCGCGCCTCAGGCGTGCGGCGCCCCTTCCTGGTGCTGCCGCCCTGGTTCAATGACGCCATCGTCGCCGCCGGCGTGGCCTATTACACTGCCCTCGGCGTGCCACCCGCCGGGCATATGCGCTACGACCCCGGCCGCAAATGGCGCGACCTGCCGCCAGGCGAGCTCTACCCGAACGGCATGGGCTTCGAGCAGGAGATCGAGCCTCTCTACGCCCAAATCCGCGCCGCCTGCCCGCCCGAGGCCGACGGCGTGCTGATCGCCGGCACCGGCTTCCGCTGCGTCGGCATCATCGATGCGCTGGAGACGGACCTCGCCCGCCCCGTCATTTCCGCCAACCAGGCGAGCCTGTGGCACTGTATGCGCCTCTCCGGTGTGCGCTCCGCAATCCCCGGCTACGGCAGCCTGCTGACACTCTGATCGCGGGTCAGCCGCAGCATTTTCCAGGCCGCCCAGCACGCGGCAAGCGGGACGATGGCCAGCGTGCCGAACAGCCAGGCGGTGGTGTGGCCCAGTTCGGCGGTGGTGGTTGCGGTGGGGAGGCCGGCGAGGTTGGCGACGAGGCCGGCCAGGGCGGAGCCGAAGACGGTGGTGAGGGTTTGGGTGGTGGTGATGAACGGGCCGGCCATTTCGCGGTCGGCGGGGGCGGCGACGGACATCATCATGGCGCCGAGATGGGCCCAGACGAAACCGATGCCGACGCCGAGGAGGCCTTGGCCGATGATCACGAAGGCCAGGTGCCCGGCGGGCAGGGTGGCGCCGATCAGCAGCAGTCCGGCGAGCATGGTGGCGGGGCCGGCCAGCATCAGCGCGCGGGCGGTCTGCCCGGCGGCGGAGGCGGTGACGAAGGAGGTGGCGGTCCAGGTCAGCGCGTAGGTCGCGCTGATATAGCCGGCGGCCAGCGGCGGCACGCCGTGCGCCTTTTGCAGCATGAAGGGCAGGAAGGTGCAGGGCGCGGCGGAGAGGTTGAGCAGCCCGAGCGATGCCGAGGCGGCGCCGAAGGGGGTGCGCCAATCGAAGGCGCCGGCGGGGAACATGCGGCGGGTGGCGGTGCGGTCGATCCGCAGGGTGGCGGCGAGGCAGGCGATGGCGACGATAAGTCCGAGGCCGGCGTAGAGCGGCTGCGCGCTGGCGCCGCCGGTGCTCACGCTGATTGCCGCGGCGGCCAGGAGTGCGAGGCGGGCGCCGGGAATGCCGGGGGCCGGCCCGCCCTCGCCGCCGCGCGGCAGGATGGCGGCCGAAGCCAGTACGAAAGTGATCGCGATCGGCACGTCCACCCAGAAGGCGGCGCGCCAGGTGGCATATTGCGCGAACAGCCCGCCGACGGCGGGGCCGGCGAGGGCCGCGATGCCCCACACCGAGCCGATCACCACGATGGCGCGGGCATGGAGTTCGGCCGGGAAGATGCGGCGGATCAGCCCGTAGCCGAGGGCGGGCAGCATGCCGCCGCCGAGCCCCTGGATCAGCCGCCCGGCCAGCAGCATCGGCATATTGGAGGAGAGGGAGCAGATCAGGCTGCCGATGGCGAACAGCAGACACGCCAGCCGGTAGGCCCCGCGCGGCCCGAGGCGCGCCATCAGCAACGGCACGGAGGAGGCGGAGGTGAGGGAGCCCACGACATAGAGCGTCGAGGTCCAGGAAAAGAAGGCGAGCCCGCCGATTTCGCTGACCACCACCGGCATCACGGTGGCGACCACGTAGATCGACACCGCATGCAGGCCGACGCCACCGGTGATCACCAGGGTGCGCAGCAGATTGGCGCCGCGCAGCAGCCCGCCCCAGCCCGCAGTGGTGTTCCCCGTGTTCATGCCGCTGCGTCCCACGCCGGGGCGGCGGCGGCAAGCGGCTTTGACAGCAGGGCGGGGCTGTGTTGGCTATGGGGCGGGTGGAAACGGCGGGGTCCGGCAGCGTGGGTGGGGTAACCGGAGGTCTGTTCGCGGTCGCCGATTTTCGCCGGCTGTGGTGCGTCGGTCTCGCGCTGTTCACCGTGCGCTGGCTGGAGATGATCGCCTTCGGGGTGTTCACCTACGCCGCCACCGGCTCGGCCTTCATCGTCTCGATGGTCACCATGCTGCGGCTGCTGCCGATGGGCCTGTTCGGCGCCTTCATCGGCGCGCTGGCCGAGCGGGTGGAGCGGCGCACCGCGCTGTTGGGCGTGGTGGTTCTGCTGCTGCTGGGCGAGGCGGCGCTGGCGGTCTCGGCGATGACGGGGCATCTGGCCGTCTGGCAGATCGCGCTGGCGAGCTTCATCAACGGCTGCGGCTGGGCGGCGGACAACCCGATCCGCCGGGTAATGATCGGCCAGGCCGCCGGCGCCGAGCGGATGAACATCGCGATGTCTATCGACGTTGGAGCCAACAACGCCAGCCGCATGCTTGGCCCCACCGTCGGCGGCGCATTGCTGGCGGCGATCGGCATCCAGGGCGCGCTGGTACTCGGTGCAGCGCTCTACTGTGCGGCCCTGATGATCTTGCTACGCCTGGGCCAGCGGAACCCGCCCGCGGTGCCGCAGACTGCTCGCGTGCTGGCGACCATTCGCGAGGGCTTGGTATTCGCCTGGCGGGATGAGCGGCTGCGCGGGATCCTCTGGGTGACGGTGGTCTACAACCTGTTCGGCTGGCCCTTCACCGGCATGATCCCGGTGATCGGGCGGGACAGCCTGGATCTCGGGCCGCAGGGCGTGGGCATTCTCGCCAGCATGGACGGCATCGGCGCCTTTTGCGGCGCGCTGTTCATGGCGCGCTGGTCCCGCCAGTCGAATTTCCGCCTCGCTTATGTCGGCGGCTGCATCGTCTATCTCGCCGCAATCGCCGGCTTCGCGTTGAGCCCGGGCTTCTGGCTGGCCAGCGCCTCGCTGTTTCTCACCGGCTTCTTCGGCACCGGCTACACGGTGATGCAGGCGACGCTGACCTACCGCGCCGCGCCGCCCGAGATGAAAAGCCGTATGCTCGGCGTGCTCAGCCTGTGCATCGGGCTCGGCCCGATCGGCTTCCTGCTG